>JBIKRY010000324.1:0-5115 GCA_044348925.1 Bernardetiaceae bacterium | reverse complement strand
TTGCCGTACAATTTGGGCATTGTTCGGCTCGATAACTGTCTTTTTTGCCTTCCAGCGTAAGTTTGTGTTGTTTTTGATAACCCTGCGAAGTAGTAAGATATTGCAAACTCAAATTGCGTACATCTTTCTCCAATTCGTCTTCCACCTCAATAATAATCGAGGTAGTACGAGGAATAATTTGCTCGGTCAGCGTTGGACTCAAAGTCAAATAAGGATACAACTCAAAAGCAATTCTGTTTTTATGCCATTTTATCTCGTGAATATCGTCAAATAACAATGGCTCCTCTTGCAACATAATGCCTTCTTCATCTATTTTGGCATTGTGTGAAGACATACCTTTGGTGTTACCTTCTTGGTTTACAAAACGAAATTGAAAATGTACGTAAGTATATGGCATAATCTAAGTAGTATTTAACGAAAAATATATGTGTCCACGAAGTAATGGCTATCAACTAATTTATTTTGCAACAAAAAAATTCCACGCTTTTTCTGCAATTCTATCTGTTACTTGTTCTATGTAATAAGCACCATTTGCAACCTCAAGCACCTTGTCTAAATAACTTTCTTCTCGCAATAAATTAGCAATATTTCGGGCAATACGATTAGAAAAACTTGGTTTTTCGGTGCTATGTGGCGTAATAGTCAAAATAGCACAAGCACCCATAATTGCCGACATAGCTTGTGTGGTGTTGCTCAATAAATTTTGGTTTTCGTCTTTGATTTTATTGCTATTGCTTGTTTGTAAAGTTGTTTTTGCATGCACAGTTAGCTGGTATGCTTCCAATTCTACGCCATATAACATAGCCATTTGCAACAATAATAGACGCAAAGCTCGCAATTTGGCAATTTCTATGAAATATAAATTTTTTATCTGAATATCTACTTGTAAACTATCAAAAATATTTTTAGGGCTACAATTTTGCAAATTATTTTCTAAACTATTTTGTGTTAGATACGTCTGTAATTGGGTTAAAATATTGGCAATTTGTTCGGAGTTTTCGTCTTCAGTAGCTATATTTTTGAGTACCACCGTTTTAAAACCAATTCCCAAACCTGCATGATAATAAAAAGAAGATTCATTTTGTAGGCTAATACTTCCACTAAGACTTTGATAATCAACATTTTGCGTTTTTACATATTCCAAATATCTTTCCATAAAATTTGGAATATTTCCTACTATTTCAAAACTTATTGCACAATATTGTAACAAAATATCTTGTAACAATAAAGCAAAATCTACCTTTTCGGTTTGTTTGCTATCCAACACAAATGCAATTTCTTCTATACCTTGATTGAGGGATTCTAAAGCTATTTTATTGGCTATGGTTTCTTCGCTAAGTATAATTTCCATACGATTTCGCCAACTGTGCATAGCAACATTTGGATTTTGGACTGCCAATACTTGTTGATACGCATAAATGGTAGCCTCATCAGGAAATAATAAAGCCTCAGCTTGCAAACCTTTTTCAAATTCCCATTGAATAACAGGTTCTATAGCAGCACCTTTTAAATCTTTAGTTACTTGTTGTAACCAACTTTGTTTGTTTGCAGGCGGAAACATGGTATGTAAAATTTGTTTGTGTGAGATATTAAAATATTATAAAAATAAATTTTTATAATAGAGTTTATGAATAATTGTTGTAGCATAGACTTTAGTCTGTGCAAGTTATTGATTTTCAACTACTTAAAAACAAACTAAGACGTCTCCGACTAAAGTCTGTTATACAAATTATTCATAAACTCTAATTTAGTTTTATAGATAAGCTGAAATATGCACGTAATATAGACACTAAAACTACATTGGTTTCCTAAAAACAAGACGTAAAGATGCTATCTCTGAAAAAAGATAACATCTTTACAAAAAACCAATTAATTTTTGGCATAGGTGCTATAAAAATTATTTTGCAGCAGCAAATCTTTTTGCTACTTCAGTCCAATTTACTACGTTCCAAAATGTACCAATATAATCTGGTCTGCGGTTTTGGAATTTTAGGTAATAGGCATGTTCCCAAACATCAAGTCCTAAAATTGGAGTCCCTTTTACATCAACCACGTCCATCAAAGGATTATCTTGATTAGCAGTCGAGGAAATAACTAATTTGCCATTACTTACCGAAAGCCAAGCCCAACCCGAGCCAAAACGAGTGGTAGCAGCTTTTGCAAATTCTTCTTTAAAGGTAGCAAAAGAACCAAAAGTGCTTTGAATTGCTGTTGCTAATTCGCCTGTAGGTTCACCACCTGCATTTGGTGCAATTACTGCCCAAAATAAACTGTGGTTAAAGTGTCCACCGCCATTGTTGCGTACTGCTACAGGATATTTACTGATATTTTTTTGTAATTCTTCCAACGATAAACCTGCCATATCGGTATCTTTTACCGCATTATTGAGGTTGGTAACGTAGGCGTTGTGGTGTTTGCTATGGTGTATTTCCATAGTCATTGCGTCAAAATGCGGTTCTAAGGCATTATAAGCATACGCTAATGTAGGTAATTCGAAAGCCATTGTATAAAAAGTTTAGAAAATTATAACAAAAAAACATAGCAAAATGTTTTAGGTCTAAATTTTATGAATAATGCAAAACTATTGAAATAAATGGTATTTACAAAAAATAAAAATAATTTTGCTATGCGTAGCTGGGTTGTAAATAGGTTATGTTTGTGGCTTGTAAACGGTTGCTGATGTCTAAAAAGTAGCAAATTTTGGTTTGGAAACCTATAAAAAAAAGATGACATTTTGCAATGTCATCTTTTTTATTAGTTTTCTGTATTTTCTGTGCTTTCTGTGTTTTCTGCTACTGGAGCTTCTACCACTACTTCAGCTTTTTTCTTAATAGCTTCAGCTCTTGCTTCTTTTACTTTGGTTTCGGCAGCTAAGGCAGCTTTTTTCGCTGTTTCTTTGCTTTGTGCCATACCATCTAATTTATTTTGTGCTGCAGTTTCTTTAGATTTTGTCCAAGCAAGGTATTTTGCGTCTGCTTGTTCTTGAGTAATTGCACCTTTATTTACACCTACTTGTAAGTGTTTTTTGTACATTACCCCTTTTTGCGACAAAAGACCTCTGGTAGTATCTGTAGGTTGTGCACCAACCATTACCCAATACAAAGCTCTGTCTTCTTTCAAATCAATGCTTGCTACTTTGGTATTTGGATTGTATGTGCCAATTTTTTCTATAAAACGACCATCACGTGGTGCTTTTGCGTCTGCAACTACGATATCGTAAATTGCTAATTTTTTACGCCCTTTACGAGCAAGTCTAATTTTTACCATTGGGATAAATAGATTTTGGGAACTCGTCCCTGTTTATTTTTGGATTGCAAAGTTATTGATTTATCCTAAGCTAACAAATTTTGTGCAGCTTTTTTTCAAAATTTTTACTATATTTTTTGCAAAAAACAAAGACTGTCTATACATTACAGAAATTCAATCTACTATGTTTTGATTTCTCTTTTCTCTCACTACCTTTGTGGCAATAGACCTTACAAAAATTAAGATACACAATAGATTATATAAAATAGTATGGAAATTTTAAAACTTGAACACACTGCTACCCAAGTTCGTAGAGATATTGTGCGAATGGTGCATGCTTGTCAATCGGGACACCCTGGCGGCTCTTTGGGTTGTGCAGATTTTTTGGTAGCTTTATATGGTGAAATTATGCAACATAATCCCAAATTTAGCATGGACGGCAAAAATGAAGACTTATTTTTTCTCTCCAACGGGCATATTTCGCCTGTTTGGTATGCTACCTTGGCACGTTTTGGCTATTTTGAGGTAAAAGAATTAGCTACTTTTCGCAAATTAAATTCTCGTTTGCAAGGACACCCTGCTACAGAAGAACATTTGGAGGGTATTCGGGCTGCCTCTGGCTCTTTGGGGCAAGGGCTTTCGATGGCTATTGGTGCTGCTCAAACCAAAAAATTAAACAAAGAACAACAGTTGGTATATGTGCTGATGGGAGATGGCGAACAACAAGAAGGGCAAGTGTGGGAAGCAGCTATGTATGCAGCACATAATAAAATGGACAATATCATTGCTACGATTGACGTAAACGGGCAACAAATAGACGGTTCGGTAGAAGAAGTCCTTTCTTTGCAAGATTTAGGAGCTAAATGGCGTGCTTTTGGTTGGGAAGTAATGGAAAGTGAAGGAAATAATATGCAAAGTCTTGTTACAAGTTTGCAAAATGCAAAAAAAATGTCAGGAAAAGGAAAACCAATTATGAATCTTATGCGAACAGAAATGGGCTTTGGCGTAGATTTTATGATGGGTTCTCACAAATGGCATGGCGTTGCACCCAATGACGAGCAATTACAAAAAGCATTGGCACAGTTGCCAGAAACTTTGGGAGATTATTAAAAAATATAAGTTGTGTAAGACAAAACCGTATTACACAACTTCACCAAATTACAAGATATTTTAAGCATCTATTTAAAAGTAGTAAATGATTATCTAATGGAAAATACAGAAATACGTCCCGTTTTGGGTATTACAATAGGAGATTTTAATGGTATTGGTGTCGAAGTCATTTTAAAAACTTTGGCAGACCCTCGTATTCTAAAAATTTGCAAACCTGTAGTGTATGGTTCGGCAAAAATCATTGCCAAATACAAAAAATTATTAGCTTTGGAGATGGTTAATTTTCATACGATTAATACCGTTGAGCAAGTGGCAGACAAAAAAATACATTTGATTAATTGTTGGGAAGATAATTTGGAAATAGAACCTGGCAAAGTAACTCAAGAGGCTGGACGTTGTGCATATTTGGCTTTGGCACGTTGTACCGAAGATTTGAAGGCAAGACATTTAGATGCAGTAGTTACTGCACCTATCAATAAATTTACGATACAAAGTGTAGATTTTCCTTACCCTGGGCATACAGAATATTATGCTGCAAATTTTGCAAAAGATGATAATTTGATGGTTTTGGTAAGTGAGTTTTTGCGAATTGGTGCTATTACGGCACATATTCCATTAGCACAAGTATCGGAGCATATTACACAAGAAAAAATTATTAAAAAAGCTAACTTATTACTCAAAACTTTGCGAGATGATTTTGGGATTCGCAAACCTAAAGTTGCTGTTTTGGGACTCAATCCGCATGCAGGCGAAGAAGGT
>JBIKRY010000065.1:0-17914 GCA_044348925.1 Bernardetiaceae bacterium | reverse complement strand
AAAATACACAGGAAAAAGGCAGAGAAGAAAATCGTAGAGTAGAATTTGAAATTATGGCACAATAAAAATTACACATTAAATTAGTTGCAATATATAAAACAAAATACCATTTTATATAGTACAACTAATTGATAATCAATAGATTAATTTCATATTTCATATTTCATACATTATATTTCATATTTATTTCTTATCTCTACAAAAATGAATTGCATTATTTGTAATAAACCCTTAAATGACCCCGAAAGTATAGTCCGTTGTATAGGACCCGACTGCTGGGAAAAGCTACAGACAGATGTTGGGCGAAATATTGGCGGATTTGTAGATAGATATTGTGGTACTTTGGTAGATGACGTAGTGCTAATGCGTGGCAATGACAAAGCACCGCTGAGCAATGTTACACACAAAGTATTTATGCACAGTTCGCAAGGCTATGAATGGGGCAATGCAGGGGCAGGAGCAGCAGATTTGGCACTCAATATTTTATGGCATTTTACGACTCCTGCCGTTGCTATTCGTTGGCATCAGGTTTTTAAACGAGATTTTTTGCTTGCTATGCCATATAGTGGCGGAAAAATAGAGGCGAAGGATATAAAAAAATGGATTGCTGCCAAAACAAAAACTTTGTTTTGACAACAAGCAACAAAATAAATAAGCTAAGTTACACAACAACAGGATATTTTAGAATAAAATAAATATTTTTTTCGGTATCAAGGTTTTTTTGTAATATTGCAACACAAAACCTAACAAAAAAACTATGAAATTTGGTGTTGTTGTTTTTCCAGGCTCAAATTGTGATGAAGATATGCTTTATACTCTCACAAAAGTAATGCAACAGGAAGCCGTAAAATTGTGGCATAAAGACCACGATTTGCAAAATTGCGATTGTATTATTTTGCCTGGTGGATTTTCTTATGGAGATTATCTGCGAACAGGTGCTATTGCACGTTTTTCGCCTATTATGGACGAAGTCATTAGCTTTGCACAACAAGGTGGCTTGTTGCTTGGTATTTGCAACGGCTTTCAAATTTTGGCAGAGGCTGGTTTGGTGCCAGGTATTTTGCTTCGCAATGCCAATCAAAAATATAGTTGCAAAAATATTTATCTAAATCCAGCAAATACCAATACCAAACTTACCACAGGTTTAGAAACCGCAAAAGCCTACAAAATTCCGATTGCACACGGTGAAGGTAGATATTATGCCAAACCCGAAGTTATTGCACAACTACATAGCAATCAACAAATTATATTTCGTTATTGTGATGAAAATGGGCAGATTACAGAACAAGCAAATCCAAACGGCTCGATAGATAATATTGCAGGAGTTTGTAATGCCACCAAAAATGTGTTTGGTATGATGCCACACCCAGAAAGAGCAGCCGATAAAATGCTTGGCAATACAGACGGCAAATTTATTTTAGATGCTTTGATAGCAAAATCTGTTTAATAGACATGGTGTAGTTGCACTACGTAGTTTTTGCTACGTAGTGTTTTGGAAATAAACCTACTCATTTTATTCGGCTTTTTTTCTAAACCAAAAACAACCACAACCGTATGCTTGCTGGTTGCTAATCTCTGGCAATGGATTGCGAATCATACCATTTTTGGGTTCATCGGGAATCAAATCGTATTGCACCAATTCCAAACCCGCAAATCCCTCTATAATTTGTTCATAGCTATATACTCTGTGTGCATTAAACATAACTCTTGCTCTGCCAATTGGTGTTACAAAAAGTAAATTTCCATTTGGTGCTAATACTCTTTGTAATTCTTGCATTGCTTTTTTGTCGCCAAGAGGTTGTATAGGGTCGCCATATCTGCCCAAACCAATATGCTCTACTACGTGCATACAAGACAAAGATGGCACACTATTGGTAGCAAAAGGCAAGTTAGTAACATCTGCCCCTTCAGAAATTAAGTTGTCCAAAAAAATTTCGGCAGGTCTAAAATCATAAAATTTGGTTGGAATAAATGCCGACAACATTGCCGAGAAAAAAATATAAGACGAAATATCTATATGTTGGCTTGGGTTTATCTGTTTCACTATTCGCATTGCCCACGCTGTATGATAAACATAATGGGCATCAAAACCCATATCCGCTGTTTTATCATAGAGTTGCATTTGTCTATGTTTTACAGACAGTTCAAATCTACTATCTTTGCTAATGGCTGTTTGTTCTACAAATTCTTTCCATTCTTGCTCATAAATTGCTATTTTTTCTTGCTTATCGGTATGAATTTGGTAATAATGTAGAATAGTAATGCGAAAATCAGATAATTTTCGTAACCAAGTTATACTTCTAACTATTTTTCTTATTTTTTCTCGCATATTTTTAGGAGATAAATCTATAAATTTTAGGCTTTGAATAGGCTCTTTTATTACAAGCCAAATATATTGATAACTAAATAGGAAAGCAAAATTATGGTATCTTATTTAGATTTTCCGCCTCAAAATTATTTTAAGCACCTAAAAAATAGAAAAAAAAATTGCTTATAAATGACTTTTGTTAGCTTTGTCATCTATAACCAATTTGCAAGTGCTTTACCTAATATACTAAAATAATTTTATAAAAAATAGAACATAAAGATGTCATCTTTTTTCAAAGATGACATCTTTGGATAAAACCAATTAATTTTTAGTATAACTTATATTTTCTGTTGCAAAGCCGATAATACCCACATTTTTTTGGCAAGTTCTGCCGAATAGGTATAAGCATCTTCAAAAGTTCCAAATTTAAGTGCGTGAATATTGCTAATTTTGTTAGCTTCAAGCATTTTTCCTAAAGTAGCTTTTGCAAAAATATCTTGTGGCTCTAAAGATGCCTCTATTTTCAATCCATTTTTTGCTGCCACTGCATACCAATTTGCATGTAACCAAGCCAAAACATCAGGCGTAACTACTTTTAAAAGGCTATGGTCAGAAATCATAGCTTTGATATTTTTTTCGCGAATAAAATTTAGGGAATATTTCATATCTTTTTGAAAAGAAGGACTTTCTATTCTAAAAAAACCTTTCCAAAATGCTAAACTTGTATTCGGAATTTCTTGTCGCATATCGTAAATTGTGCAAAATTCACCATCATATATTTTTGGATATTTTACTAAAATTTCATTTGCTATCATAGTTATAAAAAAAATAAATACACGTAATAGAATTAATTATATTTTATACATAAATTGGTTTGCTTGTATTTAAACAAGCATAGCAAAGACTATGCTAAAAATTGGATAAAAAATAAAATAACAAATAAATTTATTAATTTTTTTTTGGTGCTGTGTATGAGTTATCCACATAAAAATTTCATAGCTAAACGAATATGTATAACTTTGCAAATAAGATTGCAAAAAGTATTTTAATAGACTTCTTGCGAAAGTCTAATTTATCTTTCATTTTTATGACCTTTGTTTTATGACCGAAAAAATATTAATCATCGATTTTGGCTCACAATACACGCAATTAATTGCTCGTAGAGTGAGAGAATTGCATGTATATTCCGAAATTCAAGCCTATCACCACGACATACACATAGATAGCACCGTCAAAGGTGTTATTCTTTCGGGCAGTCCCCATTCGGTACGTCAAACAGATGCCCCAAACATTGCTATCGAGGCTATTACTGCCAAAGTGCCTTTGTTAGGAATTTGTTATGGTTCACAATTATTGGCACAACAATCGGGTGGCGAAGTGCTGGCATCTAAAATACGAGAATACGGCAGAGCAAATTTGGGTTTTATAGACACAAAAAGTGCCTTATTGCATGGAATTTCGGCTAATTCGCAGGTTTGGATGTCGCATGGAGATACCATTACCCAAATTACAGATTCCTACGAAATTATTGCAAGCACCGATACCGTAAAAGTAGCAGCTTTTCAGGACAAAAAACTACCTGTCTATGGCATACAATTTCACCCTGAAGTTACACATAGCAGCGAAGGAAAAACTCTATTAAAAAACTTTTTGGTCAATATTTGTGGCTGTTCGCAAAATTGGACTCCTGCGGCTTTTGTAGAATCTACTATTGCAAGTTTACAAGAAAAATTAGGCAACGATAAAGTAGTTTTGGGTTTATCGGGAGGCGTAGATTCATCGGTGGCTGCGGTGCTGTTGCATAAGGCAATCGGACAAAATTTGTATTGTATTTTTGTGGATAATGGCTTACTTCGCAAAAATGAATTTGAACAGGTATTGGATTCCTACAAACATTTGGGCTTAAATGTAAAAGGTGTCGATGCAAAAAATGAATTTTATACCGCCTTGGCAACTATTGCTGACCCCGAAAAAAAACGCAAAGCCATAGGTAGAGTATTTATCGAGGTTTTTGATGCCGAAGCACAGAAAATAGAAGGCGTAAAATGGTTAGGACAAGGCACTATTTATCCTGATGTCATAGAATCGGTTTCGGTTGGAGGTCATTCGGTTACTATCAAATCTCACCATAATGTAGGTGGGTTGCCCGAAAAAATGAATTTAAAAGTGGTAGAGCCTCTCAATACCTTATTTAAAGACGAAGTAAGATTAGTTGGCAAAGCATTGGAAGTACCAGATTTGATACTAAAACGTCACCCATTCCCAGGTCCAGGCTTGGCTATTCGTATTTTGGGAGATGTTACTGCCGAAAAAGTAGCTATTTTGCAACAAGTTGATGATATTTTTATTAGTGGCTTGAAAAAAGATAATTTATATGATGCAGTTTGGCAAGCTGGGGCAATTTTCCTGCCTGTACAATCTGTAGGCGTAATGGGAGACGAAAGAACCTACGAAAACGTAGTTTGTTTGCGTGCCGTAAGCAGTGTAGATGGCATGACCGCAGATTGGTGTCATTTGCCTTACGAATTTTTGGCAAAAATATCCAATGAAATTATCAACAAAGTAAAAGGCGTAAACAGAGTAGTGTATGATATTAGTTCCAAACCTCCCGCAACTATAGAATGGGAGTAAAAAAAACTGTAGTGTGGACTTCAGTCCACACTACACTAAAATTAGACCAATTTTGCAAGCAATTCTTTCACAAGTTCCTCTTTATTGGTTGCCATACCCTCGAGTAATGTACCATTTTGAAAAATAGCAAAATAAGGCAATGTTTCTACTTTTGCCAAATGCCTTGTTTCTGGATTATTTTGTGCATCTACATCTAAAAAAGCAATGTCTTTGTAAGGCTCTTCTGTTGCAATACGTTTATATTTTGGCTTAAATAACCTACAGTTTCCGCACCAATCGGCATAAAATTTTACGATTGTTTTTGGGTTCTCTTGTAATAATGTCTGAAAATTAGCGTCTTGAGCTTCAATAACCATTGTTTTATATTGTTTTAGGTAAAAATTATGTTAATTATGAAATTTATCCAACATCTTAATCGTGTCGTCTGGTACAGTTTCAAATCCCATGACAATAAATCCATCTAAGGAATCATTAAATTTTGGGTCAATATTAAAACCAATAATTTTAGCATTTTGGCTTAGGTATTTTTTCAATAAAATAGGTACTTTATTGTGCGTAAATTCTATTTCAGAAATTAAAGCATCTAATCCTTTCAAATCTTTGATATGACGCAACAATTCCGATTCTACCTCTTCGGTTTTTGGCTTAAATTTTTTGCGTGGCTTAATCAGGTCTGCCATTTCACTATTCCAATAATGTGTTTTGATAAAAGCCACCAATAGTTCTTTTGACAAAGACGAAAAATTATTGCTAATACTTACAGGACCTATCAAATAAGTATATTCAGGATTTTTGCGAAGATATAATAATACTGCTTTCCACAACAAAAACAAAGATGTTGGTTTCTTTTGATATTCTTCGATAATAAACGACCTTCCCATTTCCAAAGAAACTTCGAGATAAGGAATAAAACCATCTTCCATTTTAAACAATTCACTCAAGTAAAAGCCTTTTTTGCCAAATCGTTGGTAAATTTCTTTGCCTTTTCCTATACGATACGCACCTGCTATTTGCTGGGTTTCATTGTCCCAAAGAAAGAGGTGTAAATAATGCAAATCATACTCATCAAGGTCAATACTGCGGTTTGTCCCCTCCCCTACTTGCCTAAAAGTAATTTCTCGCAACCTTCCTATTTCTCGTAAAACATTAGGGATAGTTTCGGCATCTGCAATATAAATATCATATTGATTGTGTTGTAACAATAAAGCATCTAATTTTTTTAGTTGCTCAATATCTTTTTCTAAATCTGCTTTTGGCGTAGCTGCTACAATGTCTTTTGGATTTCTCTTAAATTTTAATACTTTGTGCAAAAAAGATTTTTCTTCCAATGGCGAACTCAAGGCGTATGTTTTGGTACGCAAATATTTAAGAATTTTGTCTGGCTCTCCAATATCTTGCAACACATTATTTTTGATAGGTTTTCCTATTCTAATCATAATTGGTTCATCTGCCTTATTCAACATTTCTGAAGGCAATTTTACAGTTCGCAAAGCAGGGTGAATCAAACCCAAAAGGTTAAATAAAGTGCCATTTTTGCCCGAAAAATAGACAGGAATAATAGGTACTTTAGATTTTTTGATAATTCTGCCCACAATTGGCTCCCACGACTTGTCTGTAACACTCCCGTCATGCAATGCGGAAACTTCTCCCGCAGGAAAAATTCCAACCCCATTCCCTTTTTGTATTTCTTCTAAAACTGTTTTTACCCCCGAAATGTTCATTTGTTTATTTTCCGAACCATCAAAAGGATTCACAGAAATAAAACAATCTTTGATAGGCTCAATATATTGCAATAAATAATTTGCCATTACCCTAAAATCTGGGCGTATTTTTCGCAACATACTAATCAAAATCAATCCATCAATGCCACCGTATGGGTGATTTGCAATGATAATAAAAGCACCTTCTTTGGGTATATTTTCTAATTCGGAGGCTTGCACTTCATATTTTACTTGCATTTCTTCGAGGACTGCATCAATAAATTCATAGCCACTTAACTTGTGCAGTTTTTCGTAAATTTTATTGAGGTTATGAATTTTTAGTAATTTCATAATTGGTTTTGCAAGTCCGTCTAATTGTAATTTATCCAAACCTAAAGATTCAGCAAATTCTTCAGGGGTAATAATTTGTTCTTTTGGTTTACGAGTCATATTACGTGCTTGGTTAAGGCTATAAATAAATTTGTAGCATAGACTTTAGTCTGTGCATATAAGTAATTGATTATCAGTAATTTAAAAGCACAGACTAAAGTCTATGCTACAAATCTTAGTAATTTCTATTGTATTAAAAAAATACTTCTTTCAAAACTATTTGCTAAACTATGCAAATATTCCTAATTTTTACTCATTCATGTAATTAATTTTGTGTGCATAGAAAATGAATTTATTTTCTCAAAAAAATGGTAATCTATTTTGCTACAAAATTTTAAAGTCAATTCTACGATTTTTGGCTTTATTTTCGTCTGTGTCATTTTTTTCTACAGGTTTTGTTTCGCCATAACCTTTTGGAATTATTCTTTTGCTGTCTATTCCTTGTTCTTGTAAATATTTTACTACTTCAGCAGCACGTTTTTCGGACAGTTCCAAATTAAATTTTGGATTTCCCACATTGTCTGTATGTCCACTAATTTCTACTTTTAGGTTTGGATTTTTCTGCAAAAAGTCTAACAAACGGTTTAATTCGGTTTTAGATTTGTCTTGCAATGTCCATTTTCCAAAATCAAAAAAGATATTATTCAAGGTCATTGTCGAGCCTTGCACAATCTGTTCGAGGTAAATATCTATTTCTACGTCTTTATTTTCGTTGCCTAAATAATTAAAGGTTAAACTTTGAAATAAGTAATTTTCTTTGTTTACATACAAGCCATATTCCGCACCTTTATTTAATACAATTAGGTATTCTCCGTTTTGCTTGTCCGATAATACGGTAGATTCTATGGTTTCTTTTTGCAAATTTACCAAATCTATCTTGGCTTGTAATAGTTTTTTGGTTTTGGCATCATAGACTTTTCCTTTTACATAATTGCTGGGATTTATTTTTATTTGTTCGGGTAATGCCAATTCATATAATTTGCTGTACGATTTTCGTTCATTGCTAATAATACCTTGTGAATAATAGCCTTTTTTTGCGTCAGGGCTAATTACCATTCCTCGCTGGTCTGTGTGGTCATTGATTGGATAACCCAAATTTTCAGGTTTCTGCCATTCTCCCTGCACAAATTCAGCTTTATAAATATCTGAACCACCGTAGCCAATATGTCCGTTGGAACTAAAAAACAGGGTTTTCCCATTGACATGAATAAACGGGTCATTATCTAATTCGGGTGTATTGATAGTGCTACCCAAATTTTTTGGCTTTGTCCACATTCCTTTTTCGTCTTTTGTCGTAACCCAAATATCTTCTTTCCCAAATCCACCTTGTCTATTAGACACAAAATACAGGGTACGTCCATCGGCAGTCAAGGCAGGTTGCGTGTCATAAGATGCCGAATTGACAATATTTCCCAAATTTTGCGGTTTTGACCAGACTCCGCCTTCGTTATAAGTTACAAACAAGTCGCATTGTCCATAAATTGGTCTTTCTTCGCTACCTCTACAGGTCGTAAAAACCATCATTTTGCCATCTGCGGTAATGGTGCAAGTGCCTTCATTTTGAAAAGTATTTAGCTCACGAATATAAATAGGCTCTTGCCAAACATCATTTACTTTTCGAGTCATATAAATATTTTCGTCTTGGTCACTTGCATCACCAATTCTTGCCGTAAAAATCATCGTTTTTTGGTCGGCAGACAACACAGGAAAATATTGAATAGGTAGCCTTTCTATATCTGCACTAATCATTTTCGGCTTGTATTCTACAGGAGATTTCATTCCTTCGAGGGCATAGTCGCAATTTGCAATAGTTTTTCGGCACATATCGGTAAGATTATTAGGTCTTGCACCGCTAACCGTCAAAAATCTATTGGCATATTCCTTTGCCAACAAATATTCCCCTTTTTGCATCTTAAATTCCATAGCTTGCAAATAAATAGGCAATAATTGTGTATCATTTGGTTTGAGGTCGGCTGCGGTGATGCAATGTTTTTCGGCTCTTGTTCCCATACCCAACATTCGATAGGTATTGATAAGCAAAATTCTTGCAGCCAAATAGTTTGGTTCATCTTCGAGTAGGCTTTCCAATATTTTTACGCCTTTTTCTATATTTCGGCTTGCCATTTGGTTTCGTGCTTCCTCGTATTTTTTTTGGGCTTTGGCAGAAATATCTTGTGCATAAGTAGTAAAACAGTAAAAAATACTGTATAAAATGCCGATAATTATTTTGTAATTGATTTTTTGCAATAATTTGTGCATAATTTCTTGATGTTTTGGTATCCTAACAAACATACAAAAAATTACTTATCTTAAAAAAATTAAGACATAGATTTATATAAACTGCTTTTGGATAACATCATGTAAGTTACGTAGTGAGATAAAAAAATTAGGTTTTCCGCATCAAAATTATTTTAACCACGTAGTAACATAGATACATAGAAAAATATAAGCTAAGGAAGGTAAGTAACAAGAAAAAATTAAATGATACTTAATAATTTAAGTAGACTTTCTCTATCAAAATTATTTTAACCACATAGTAACATAGATACATAGAAAAATATAAGTTAAGGAAGGTAATATAAGTAGAAAAACTGTGTAAATCTGCGTGTTCTGTGTTATCCGTGTGCAATATTTTAGCAGTAAGACGAATTTTATTACATAAACCTTACTTTAAAATTTTGATGCGGAAAACCTATAAAAAAATAATAGTTTTTTGGTTTTATAAGACTTGGAAAGGCTATGTAGGAGTGATTTTGACCTTGAAAACTTGGGAAATTTTTGCTGTAAAGTTCCAAAAAATATATGTAAGATTTTATTAGTAAATGAAAAAAAATAGATGTAACATTGTGCAAGATATTTGTTTTTTAGCAAGTTTTTATCTCCTCAAAAAACATATTTCTTATACAATTTACCTATTTTTTACCTTAAAAAATCTACAACTATGCAAGCCTCATCTATTATCGGCAACATTATCGGAAATATTATTGGATAATAATTACTACGATAGCAAAAACATTAAATAACTTAGGTTGTTTAATGTTTTTTTTGTGAAATGAAAGGCAATAAGATATTATAGAGAAAAATATTTTTAGATTATTTATGGAAAATTACTTTTCATAAACCTAATAGATAACCTAAGTTACATAGCAACCGTATATTTGCTTTCCTGTGTGTGAAATTGGTACACAGAAACAACAAGCGTAGTTTTTCCACATTCCAAGCAACTATTTATCTCGAAAAATATAAATTATTAAATTCTATACTACAAACCTTAATAACGTCTAATTTATATTGGAATAAAAATAGAGAAAATTTGCTTTATATTCCAATTTATTACTAAATTTCCCAAACAATAATTTTTTATACTATGCTTTGGATTCAGCAAATTGCACTATTAACTGCCTTTTCAGGTATTTTTGGACTTTCTGTGCCAACTTCTACCGACAAGTTACTCACACCTCCACCTCCATTGTTCAAATGTGGTGGCTCTGGTACCAATGTGAAATGTATCATAGAACGTAAAATGGGCAAAAAGAAAACGCCAATTACGCATTTTTTTACGACCAAAAGCACTGGTGCAAGTTCTTTTGAATTGCGTATCGAGGCAGTCATCGATGGCGGTTCGAGATTGGTGTACAGTAGCAGAATCAATGTAACCGACAAACGTAGCGAAGGACTCTATGTGGTACAAATTCAAGGAGCAAAACAAAATGGCTATAAATGGGATATTTCCAATACAGATGCTTTGAAAGCAACGTATGACCTCAAGAAAAAAGACATTACTTTTGAGGCTGTAGGAGGTATGAGTAGTAATTATGATAATTCGCATGGTATGGCAACTGCTGCAGTAAAAAGTGCGACTACTCCACCAAATTTTGATGTCGATAATGTCGTAAAAGCTGTATCGGCTTATTTTATTATGGAATATCATAAGGCTATTCAAAATGCAACTACTGCCAAATTTCCTCAATAAGTAGTAGAATTATGCACGATAAGTTGGGTAGTATCTGTAAAACAGACTTTAGGCGAGGACATATAGTCTGTTCTATGGATACTATCCAACTTATTTTTATTTGCTAAAACTTAGCAAATGAAAATAAGATTTTGAGAGAAATATAGCAAAATGTAAGATAGATACCTTATTTTTGCAAAAATATATCTTTCAAAACAATATATCATTTATGCAATTTTTCATTAAAATAATCTCCGCTATTTTTATCATAGGTTTTTTAAGCACTTGTACTACCTACGAGCAAATACTATCCCCAACAGATTATAAAATCAAAATAGTAGATGCAGACGGCAGACCTTTGCCTGCGGTCAAAGTTTCGTTTTTTAATACCGAAGCAGATATGCGAGCAAATGAAAGTGCTATAGCCACTCTCAACAATCTTAGCACCAACGAATATGGTTTAGTAGATTTGAAAACTTCAGAATTGGTGAGTACAGGTAATCTCAATAACACCTTTTATATGAGTGCAGAATATGGTCTAAAAAATAATTGGGACAGTTTGCCATACATTAAAATTGAAAATAGAATGTTTAATGCAGCTAACAATTATACAGTTACCATTCCAATAAAAGAATCTATCAAAAATTTTATTGTTGGGAGAAAATCCAAAAGATGGAAACAAACCGACTACCGAATCAATGGCAATAGTTCTACAAGTTGTGATTATCGTTTGACTTGGGAATTTTTTAGAAACTCACCCGTTGCAAGTATTTATAATGGTACAAATTGTGGCGTAGAAGGTGCATTGCGAGGAAGTTACTTTTGGACAACCAACGAAAAACCAGCCACTATTACCATTAATGGCGGTGCTGTAGGTGCAACCATTATACCCGCAGGAAGATTTACCGTATTGAATGACAAAGTAATGGTATTTTCTTTTACAGAATTAGGATTTTTTGTAGAATATACCTTTAATGCAGAATAATATTTTCTGTAAATTGCCTTAGACACTAAATTACCGAGTAACTTTACCACTACACAACCTATTAGAAGAAATAGAAAATCATACTTTTATCATTTTTCTACTTTCTATTTTAATTTTTATAAACTATTTATTAAACAATGTTGTTTTGCCAACGGTTTTTATGGTTCATTTTTTTGTATTGTTTTACCTTTGTTTCGGTAGCACAAATTACCATTCGAGTAGTTTCTGTTCCAAACAATACACCTCCAGATGCTACATTGTATTTGGTAGGGAATTTTAATGCTTGGAAAACAGGGGATTCTCTCTACAAAATGACTAAAGAAACTGATGGAACTTTTCGTTTTACTTTTAGAAAACAAGAAGATTCTTTGGTATATAAAATTGTTCGTAACAATTCGTGGCATACCGTAGAAGGACGTAGTAATGGTAGAGCCAAACCTAATAGAGTTATTATTCATAAAAAACAAACTGCACATACAGTACGTATAGAGGTAGAAAGTTGGGAAGATTTGTCGGGACATTCTTTGAGTGCCTATATTTTAATTTTGTTGTTTGCAGCTATTCAAGGTTTTGTTTTAATATTGGCAATCAATAAGTTACAAGATAATAACCGCAAAGCAAACCGTATTCTGTCTGTTATTGTGTTATTGGTTTCGTTTGCCTTATTGGGCAGAGTTGCCGTAAATTATAGAGATATTTTTTCACAAACTCCCAGCATTTACTTAGTATCAGATATTGTTTTGTTTAGTTATGCACCGCTTTTTTATGCGTATTTGCAAGAATTATTGACCATTCAAGTACGTACAAAATCTAAAATTTTGCCATTTATTCCATTTTTTATTCATTCGTTGATTTATGCGTACTTGCTTTCTTTACCTAAGCAAATTTTTATAGATAGAATGGTAGATAATGATTTTAGAATAATTTTTGCTTCTGTTGGCTTTGTGGCTTTGTGTTATAATATGCTTTATTGGTTTAAATCTTTACAAATATTACAAACCTATAAAAAAAATGTAGCACAAACCCATTCCTTTGAACAAAATTTGACTTACTTAAATTCTGTGTTTGTAGTGCAAGGCTTGTGTTTATTGGCTTGGTTATTTATGTTTTTGTATAGTGGTTTTGGTTGGGTTTTTGGCTACGAATATTTGACCATTACCGAGTATAGCGTAGATGCAGTTTGGATATTATTTTCGGCTATTACCTATTGTTTGGGTTATTTTGCAATGAATCAGCCTGCCATTTTCAAACTTTCGGCTATTGTTGGTGTCTATCAGACCTCTGCCACGCCTATTTCTGTAACTTATACGCTACCTGAAGAACAAGCAAATTATATTACTTACCAAAACAGTAGCAAAATTATTAGCCCAAATAGCCAAGAAATGGTATTGGAAAATAAAACAGAAACCTCCTCAAAAAGTGAAACAGAAATTACCCCCGAAAATAAAATAGAAATTATTACACAAAATGAAAAAGAAACTAATACAAGCAATATCATCAATGAAACAGATAAAATAATTCCTACTCAAATAGAGAATTTAGCCATAGAAACGCCACATACAGAAAATCTACTTCTCAAAAAAGAAGAAACTATTTATGCACAGCCTTACGGCACTCCAATTATACAACCTTTATTTGTGCCTAAAGAACTCAAACAAGAGCATATTTCCGAAAAACAAATAGATATACAAGCCTATAAACAACAATTAGAAGCCTTGATGTTGCAACAAAAACCCTATTTAGAGGCACAGCTTACCCTGCCCGAATTGGCTCTACAGATGAAAATAAGTTTGCATTTGCTTTCCAAAGTTATCAATGATGGATATGACAAAAATTTTCACGATTTTGTGAATACCTATAGAATAGAGGAATTTAAAAATTTGATAGTAAAGCCACAATACAAACACCAAACTATTTTGGCTGCTGCTTTAGATGCTGGTTTTAATTCCAAAACTGCTTTTAATCGGGCTTTCAAAAAAATTACCAATAGCACGCCAAGAGAATTTCTAAAACAACAATCTTTAGGAGAGATGAAAGAGGAATAAAGTAAAAAATTACCAAGTTTTTAAGAACTTAAAAACTTGGTTTGTGAATGCCCTTTACAAAATTTCTTTACGCAATAAATCTGTAACCCCAAACATATTATTTTTGGTAAATTTTTGTAACCATTGCAAATAATTATCACCACTAAAAATTTCTAATTCTTTGGCACTAAGACCAATTACTTGCAAAAAAGTAACTTTTCCATTTGGCGTATCTATAGTTTTCAACTGTTTGTCCTCTACAAATGCAATAGCAGTAAGTTTTGTATCCACGTCTTGGCAAATTACCCCGCCTGCATCGAGGCATTGGTAAGGCAGAAAACTTTCATTGGTATTGAAGACATACGCAGCCAAATTTTCGAGAAAATGCTTTACCCAAACAGGTGGCGTTTTTTCTTCGCCACACAAAAGTCGAAAACTTAATTCTATGCCAAAACCACTCATATCTTCAAATTCTGTTTCTTTGTCATATAATTCACTTAGTCCCAAAGTTACATAATGCCAATGTACTTGTTTGCTTAGCTTATCTATGCTTTTGTATGCCAAAACATCTTCTAAAAATGCGTCTGTTTTTTCTGTTTTTTCTTCTATCACAAAACCGTCAGCAGGTTTATAATAGATTTGTAAATGTTGTAAAATTGAATTTTTACCGTTTTGTTCTTGCATAAAAGTAATGGGTTTTGCTTATGAAAAGCAATATTTGGTATTTTTAATATAAATTTAGTGCAATTTGTTACCAAGCAAAGCTATGAAAAGCTAAAAATAATTTTGAGAATATTATATATTTTGATGAGGAAATATATAATATTTTTAAGAGTGCAAATATATAGAAAAGTAGTATCAAAAAGAATGTTTTTGCAATTTTAAATACAAAGTAGCACAAAACTACTTTTACAACCCCACCAATCTATCCAACAAATTTTGGTTTGCTTGTTGCCAATGTTCCTCGTTTTTGCCTTCGGGTTTTCCGTCTGCAATCCATAAATAATATGCCATTTGTTGTAATTGTGGCAGATTATCTTTAAAATGTTCGCAAGTTTGTGTTTGCTTGTTATAGGGACTGAGCATAAAACTTTGTCGCCCAAAAACTTCTAAAGTAAACCGCAAACAAGTATTCCGCAAGGGACATTCATAACCCGTACATAAAGAAATATCATACATAAAAATAAAATTATTTGGAAATTACAAAAGATACTATATATTTAGCAAAAATCTCTTTTATATTGCGTTAATTTTGAAAGGTAGGAATAAAATATTATTTTTGCCAACTATATTAGTATCTATTTTATATATTTTTTACATCTTATAATTTTAATTGCTATGTCGATTGTATTACAAAAAGGTGGCACTCTCAATCTTACTAAAAAAGAACCTTCTCTCAAAAAAGTATTGATTGGCTTAGGTTGGGATTTTAAAACAGGCTACCAAGTAGATTTAGATGCTTCTGTTTTTATGTTAAATACAAACGGAAAATTACCACAAGATGACTATTTTATCTTTTATAACAATCTTCGTTCTCCAGAAGGAGCAGTACAACACACAGGCGACAATCGTAGTGGCGTAGGCGAAGATGACGATGAAATGATTTTGGCTAATTTGAGTTTAGTGCCTAACACCATCAAAGATTTGGTTTTTGTTGTAACTATTCATGATGCAGAGGCACGTAAGCACAATTTTGGGCTTTTATCCGAAGCATATATTAGATTGGTAGATGTGGAAACCAAAAGAGAAATATTGCGATACGATTTAGACGCTGATTTTGCAAAATCAACAGATGTAGAATTTGGACGTATTCAACATATAGACGGAGAATGGATTTTTAAAGCCTCTGGAATTGGTGGGGTTGCAGGTTTGCAAGGCTATGTAGATAAATATATTTAATGTAAATTGCGTAGCAACTGTATATTCGCCAAAGGCGAATATACGACCCTAAAAAAATGACAGGCTTAATCTTTATTTAACAATTTTTGCAAAATACATTACTATATTAGCCACATGGAGAAACTTGAATTACTTTCAGGCAAACTTTTAGACCTTACCATTAGCCGATTATGTCAGCAACTTATTGAAAATCACGTAGATTTTAGTAATTCTGTCATCGTGGGTATGCAACCACGTGGAAGGTTTTTTGCTGCCCGTATTGCTAAAAAATTAGACGACTTACACCAAATAAAAATTCCAATCGGCGAATTAGATAGCACTTTTTATCGAGATGATTTTCGCAGACGTGATACCCAACTCAAAGCCAATGCTACTTATATGCCGTTTGTGATTGAAGGCAAACGGGTAATTTTGGTAGATGATGTACTTTATACAGGTCGTACTATTCGGGCTGCCTTGTCGGCACTTGCCGAATTTGGCAGACCAAAAGAAATAGAACTTTTGGTATTGATAGATAGAATTTATAGCCGAGATTTGCCAATTCAAGCAAATTATGTTGGAAGGGCAGTCAATACGATTTTATCCCAAAAAGTCTTGGTAGAATGGACAGAGCAAGGTGCAAGCCAAGATACGATTTCTCTGATAACCAACTAATTTTTAATTCATAGAGATTATTAAAGTCTATACTACAAATCTTCATCACGTCTATTTCTCTAAAATTGTATGCGAATAAGTATTCTTTGTAATTCGGTTGCTTGGGGAGGTTTGGAAATGCTAACGTGCAATCTTGCTCATTGGCTCTCAAAATCTTCACACGAAATTAGTGTTTTTTGTCCACCTAATAGTCGTACTTTCAGCACTTGTGTGAACAAGCATCTCACAGTAATTCCATTTTTGCCAAAATCTAAATATGCTGATTTTCAAGCAATTAGCGTATTAAAAAAGTATTTACAAAATCAAGATATTCTACTTATTCCACAATCTAAAGATGTAAATTTAGGAGTTTTGGCAAAAAAATTTGGCAATACTGCCTGTAAATTAGTGTATTTACAAAATATGCAAATAGGAGTAGATAAAAGGGATATTATTCATACCTATTTTTATCGCAATCTTGATGCGTGGATTACGCCTTTGCAATTTTTGAAAAATAATACCTTACAACGTACTCGAATACAAGCCGAAAAAATCCATCTCATTCCCTTTGGCATAGAAACTGCTAATTTTGGCACTACTAAAATTAGCAAAGAAGAAGCCCGAAACTTGGTCAATCTACCACAAAATGTAACTATGGTAGGAAATATAGGACGAATAGACCCTGGCAAAGGGCAAGAATATATACTACAAGCAATACATATTCTAAAACAACAAGGGAAAACTATACACGCAGCCATTATTGGCGAAGAAACATACGGCGACAAACGAAATTATTTGCAATATCTCCAAAATCTAAGTAAAGAATTAGAAATTACAGAACTCATACACTTTGTACCATTTCAAAAAGATGCAACTATAGCCTATCGTGCTATAGATATTTTTGCAATGACTTCCACCCACGAAACATACGGATTGGTAACTATCGAGGCAATGGCAGCAAAAATGCCGATTGTAGCAGGTTTTGCAGGAGGTACTACAGAAATTATCAAAGACAAAGAAACAGGTTTGTTTTTTATCTCCCAAAATGCCGAAGATTTAGCAAAAAAAATAATGGAATTAGTCGATAATCCAACTTTACAAGCAAAAATAGCAAGCCAAGCACAGCAAGTAGCTATACAAGTCTATGATTATCAAGCCCAAATACAAAGTATGAATAAATTATTTGAACAACTTTGTAGCTAAATATATGATTCAAAAATGAAAAATTTAAAACATAGCATACATACATATACTATGTTTTAATTTAACGTGAACTACGGATACCGTATATTCGCCTTTAGGCGAATGAGTCGGGTAAATTGAAAGAAAAATAGTAATTATTTCTCAAAATTTGTGAATTTATAACCAAGTTTGTTTTTATCCTTACATTTC
>JBIKRY010000323.1:0-5188 GCA_044348925.1 Bernardetiaceae bacterium | reverse complement strand
TTTAGGAGGTAGCACTCTCCAAAAAGACAGACCCATTGGGGTAGTAGCTTTATGGAGAGGATACCAAATATTTGAAAATCTAAAACAAGGATACTTACTGGCGAAAACTTGTGGGTAATCGATAGATGTTTAAGCCCTATGCCGATAAAAGTCGTTTACAAGGTATTTTGCAAAAACAAGGAGGAATTTTAAAAAAAGAAAATCTTGGTATAGCACTTAACAATAACAAAGGTTATGCAATTATTGAAGTCAATTCAGAAAGCAATTTTGCCGAATTACAAGCCCTTAAAAGTGAAGATATTGCTTATAGTTTGCCTGTTTTTCGTTCACAAAATCAAGATGTATTGTTGAGTAATGAACTCTACCTCGAATTGTTACCGCAAGCAAGCATCAAAACTTTATTAGATAAGTTAGGCAATGAAGTAAGCTTAACCTATGCTTCTGATTGGCATACCTATATTTTGGAATTGAAAAATGTAAATAATATTCTCAAATTCTATCAAACAATTAATGAATCGGGTTTAGTAAAATTTTGCGTACCTAATGCCATTGCAGATATTGTAAAAACAGGTATTCCTAACGACCCGCTATTTGCCCAGCAATATTATCTTAAAAACAGTACAGGTATAGATATTAATGCAGTACCTGCTTGGGATATTAGCACAGGTTGTAATAAAATTACAGTGGCAGTTATAGATGATGGTGTGGAAGACCATGAAGATTTGCGTGATGCTAATGGAAACAGCAGGGTATTAGCGGGACTTACGCCTCGTTATCCGAATGGGAATGGCAGACAAAATGCAGATTGTATAGCTAATGTTAGAACAGGACATGGGCAAAGTTGTGCGGGGATTATAGCAGCTACCCAAAATAATGCTATTGGCATTTCAGGCATTGCCCCAAATGTGAAAATTGTACCTGTTAATATTTTTCCAGACCAAGTAAATGCTGGCGTAACTTTTATATCAAGTGTGTCTGAAGGCATAAGATGGGCTTCTACAAAGGCAGATATACTAAGTAATTCTTGGTCATTTAGAGGTACAGCATTGTCTTCACAAGAAGAAACTCCTATTCGTGAAGCTATTACGTTTGCACGTACACAAGGGCGTAATGGCAAAGGTGCTACTATTGTATTTTCTTCGGGTAATTGGGAAAGCTCTTTTAGAGGCGTTGCTTTCCCTGCTAATGTTGAGGGAGTTATTGCTGTGGGTGCTATTGGTAAAGATGGATTGGTTACTGCGTATAGTAGCAGAGGTACAAATGGTTTAGACTTAGTGGCTTTCGGTGGACATGATACAAATTTATTTCCTATTACTATTGATAACTGTTTAGTAGGTAGAGGGGGAGATATATTTTCTACTGACCGTATGAATAATTTAGGGTATAATGATAAACCAATAACAACAGGAACAGGGTATAGTTATAATCAAAATTACACAGAATTTTTTGGTGGCACTTCTGCTGCTTGTCCTCAAGTTTCGGGTGCTGTTGCTTTAATGTTATCTATTCGCCCAAATCTTACCGAAGCACAAGTTGGCGATATTATTCGCAACACTGCCACCAAAGTAAACGGACAAGCAAATTTTAGTGATACCTATGGGTATGGTAGGCTCAATGTAGGTGCAGCTTTGCAAGCCACTAATAGTAGCACAGTAGGAAGTGCCACTCCGCCTTTGCTGAGTGGTGGTTTGGAAAATTGCCTTTACATTATCAATGCCCGCAGTGTGGGTGCAAGTTCCTATAGTTGGAGTATTTCGCCAAGCACTATTGCTTATTCTTACTACTCCACCAGTAGCATTGCAATTCCGTATAGCGAATTAGTGGCTAATGGCATATCATCTTTTCAAGTTACTTGTAATACCCAAAATTATTGCACAGATGTTAGCAGGACACAAACTTTTATGCGACCAAGTTTTCCAATAAATGCTGCTCCTTGTCCTTTGCGTGTAGTAAGTGGTCATGTGTCAAGTTTCACTGCCTTCCCCAATCCTACTTCGGGCATTATCAATCTAAGTTTTGATAACCTAAATCAAGGAATAGCAACCATTAGTATAAGCAATAATTTGGGCATACAAGTGTTGCAAAACCAAAATCTTACACTCGACAAAGACAATAGCACAGCCATAAACCTTAGTAATCTTGCAGATGGTATTTATTTTTTGACTGTTAGCTTTGCTGATGGTAGTCAAGAAACCCGCAAAATTATGTTACAAAAAGGAAATATTGCAGATTAGGGTAAAATGTAAGGAACTTGCTGCTCTATAAATTATAAAATTTATAATTTATTCTAATAAAATTACATCAAACATTTGCTAATCAACAAATTAACTTAGAATATAGTACAAAATTTACAAATTTTGTTAAGCCAGCTTAGAGATTTTGTATTTACAAGTTTTTCTTACATATTTGCAAAATATACGAGGAAATTATAAAAATTATCCACATTTTTATAATTTCCTTTCTAACTTTAGTTTATGATGCAAGATTCTATCGTAATCATTCCAACGTATAATGAAATAGAAAATATCGAGGCTATTCTTCGTAAGGTTATTTCTCTGTCCAAAAAATTTGATATTTTGATTATTGATGACAGTTCGCCAGATGGCACCGCCGAAATAGTCAAAAAAATGCAAATAGAATTTCCAAACCAAATTTTATTAGAACAAAGAGCAGGCAAAATGGGTTTAGGAACTGCTTATATTTATGGTTTTAAGATTGCATTGGCACAAAATTATGAATATATTTTTGAGATGGACGCAGATTTTTCGCACAATCCAGAAGATTTAGTCCGTTTGTATGAGGCTTGTGCAGTGGACGGGGCAGATGTTGCAATAGGTTCTCGATATATTCGGGGCGTAAATGTGGTAAATTGGCCTATGAGTAGGGTTTTGATGTCGTATTTTGCAAGTATGTATGTTCGGTTTATTACAGGAATTACGATTATGGACACTACAGCAGGCTTTAAATGCTATCGTCGAAAAGTTTTGGAAACTATAGACTTGGCAGCTATCAAATTTGTAGGCTATGCCTTTCAAATAGAAATGAAGTTTTTGGCGTGGAAATTTGGCTTTAAAATTACAGAAGTTCCTATTATTTTTACAGACCGTACCAAAGGAAGTTCCAAAATGTCTTCTAATATTATCAAAGAAGCATTTATGGGAGTGATACAAATAAAAATTGCGTCTTGGTTTCAAACTTTTCACCGAAAATAAAAATTTGTTTGCCAATATATTACTAAGTAATTGATAGGTTTATTTCATATTTCATACATTATTTGCATACTTATTCCTAATTAATACATTACCAAACCAACCAACGACTAACAACTTCATGCAAACTATCAAAATTTTGATTGCAGATATTATGCACCCTTCTTTACTCGTATTGTTAGACGAGAAAAAGTGGGAATATAGTTATTTACCAAGTATCGAAAGACAAGAAATATTAGAAAAAATAGCAAATTATCAAGGGATTATTTTACGAAGTAAAACCGTTATTGATAAAGATTTTTTGGATTGTGCCACAAATTTGCAATTTATTGCACGTGCAGGAGCAGGTTTAGACCAAATAGATTTGGTGGAAGTGCGACAGAGAAATATTACTTTGCTCAATGCACCAGAAGGCAATCGGTATGCAGTTGCCGAACATACTTTAGCAATGCTGTTGTCTTTGCTTAATAATTTAAGACGTGGTGATGCCGAAGTGCGTAATAAAATTTGGAATAGAGAGGGCAATCGTGGTACGGAACTTTATCAAAAAACGGTAGGAATTATTGGTTATGGCAATATGGGCAGTGCGGTGGCAAAATGCTTGTCGGGTTTTGGTTGTAGGATTTTGGCATACGACAAATACCACCCTACTTTGCAAGATAATTTTGCAGAGTCTGTTGATTTAGAAACTATTTTTGCAGACACAGACATACTTAGTTTGCATATTCCTCTCACACACGAAACATATAACTTGTTGAATAACAGTTATTTAGCAAAATTTAAAAAACCTATTTACATCATCAATACCGCAAGAGGAGAAATAATTAATTTGGCAGATTTGGTAGAAAACTTGGAAAATGGCAAAGTAAAAGGAGCTTGTCTTGATGTGTTAGAAAATGAAAAATTAGCTAATTTAAGTAGCAACCAACAAGCTACATTTGATAAATTAGTAAATTTGCAACAAGTTATTTTTTCGCCTCATGTAGCAGGTTGGACACACGAGTCCTATATACGTATTAATGAGGTTTTGGTAGAAAAAATTGCTATTTGGTTAGAAAATCGTAGTAAATTGTAGAAATATTTATAGATTGAACTAAATTAACGTGAACTACATTTATAGACATTTATAGACATTCATATATAGTATCTTCAAATCTACCATTTTGTATGCGTACAATTACTTTGTTGCTAATTTCTAATATTTTTATGACTTTTGCATGGTATGGACACCTCAAATTTAAGGAAGTTGACTTATGGAAAGTGATTTTAGTAAGTTGGGGAATTGCCTTTTTTGAGTATGTTTTTCAAGTCCCTGCCAATAGATTGGGTTATGGGCAGTTTAATGCCACAGAATTAAAAACAATTCAAGAAGCCATTAGTTTGACAGTTTTTCTATTTTTTTCAGTAATTTATCTTAAAGAAGAATTGAAATGGAATTATATTTTGGGTTTTATTTTGATAGTTGCAGCAATATTTGTTATTTTTAAAAAATGGGATTAATAGGCGACAAAATGGATACAAAAATTATTAATTTACAAGACGCAAGTATTTATCAAGGCGAAAAACAAATCTTACGCAACCTAACTTTTGCGATAAATAAAGGCGAATTTGTGTATTTGATTGGCAAAACAGGCAGTGGCAAATCTTCGCTATTGCGTACTTTATATGCAGATTTACCATGGAAAGAAGGTACAGGCACTGTAGTAGATTATGAATTACAGACACTCTCCAGAAACAAAATTCCTTATCTACGTCGAAAAATTGGAATTGTATTCCAAGATTTTCAACTATTTACAGACCGAAATATTGCCGAAAATCTATTTTTTGTTATGGAAGCTACAGGTTGGGAAAGCAAGCAAAAAATGCTGAAAAGAATGCACTTTGTACTGATGCAAGTAGGTTTAGAGGCTGCACAACATAAAATGCCACACCAACTTTCGGGTGGTGAGCAACAACGCATAGCCATTGCAAGAGCATTA
>JBIKRY010000321.1:0-5194 GCA_044348925.1 Bernardetiaceae bacterium | reverse complement strand
TACCAAGAGTTGGCAAATGCCTATAGGGTAAAATTGGAATAAAGTGCCAAAGTGGGAATTGCTGATTTATTATATATTTTACTTGTAACTTGTTGATTATCAATAAAGTAATCCGTAGTTCACGTTAAGATTAACTATATTTTATACGCATAAAAAAACTTGCAAATCGTATTTTGTTGAAAAATACGATTTGCAAGTTTTTTTTACAAAATTGAATAACTATCAATTAGTCTTTGTGATTGCCATCATCTTCGATGCTCCAAGTAAAATCACCTTCGCAAACATCATCTTCAAAAGAATATGTTTTGCCATCTTCGAAAGTCAATTCTATAGTAACATTGTCATCTCCTACTTGTGAACAGTCAAATTGCACAGTAACTTGTTCCCCTGGAGTCAAGATTGCATCACTACCAAGTACATCTCCGCTATCGTGTCCGTCCCAAATAAAATGTACGTGGTCAATATCAGAATCTGTTGCATTAGTAATTGTAAGTTTTGCATCACGAGTTTTGAAAGCAGTATTCACAGCTACAAAACCTAAAGTTGCTACACAGGCAACAAGAATTAAAAAGGACTTTTTCATCGTCTCAAAAGTTTGGTTTAATGTTAGAATAAATAGTAATGCCAAAATAGTAGTTTGTAATGTTTATGCAACCTATTGCTAATCAATAAATTATCTATAGTTTATCATAAGTTTTACTTCGCTACACAAATAAAATGATACTTTAAATTGTACTTTTGGAGCTTACAAAATGTATAATGCAATAATTAGGCAAATCATTGAAAAAAATGGAATAAATTTAGATAATATGTAAATTCCTAAAAAAATCATTGGACTGAATTGCAATCATACAAATACGCGACAAATTAACATAAAGCCTACAAAAAAGCAATTTTTTTTAAGTTTTTTATCTCATTTTTTTGTGTTTCTTCGCAAGTTAAAAACAATTAAATCGTTTTTTTTAAGTAAAATAATTTTATAATTTTTGGTGTAGAAAATTTATAAAATTTTTAGGTTTTCCGCATCAAAATTTTTATTTACCACCTAATAACATAGACCACATAGAAAATTATTTTTTATCTATTTTTTAGTAAAATTAGTAAAAAATATGTGTTATTCCGTGTGTTCTGTGTCATCAGTGTTCCATCATTTAGCAAATAAATACATTGAATTACATAAAAATTACTTGTTAATTTACGGCAAACCTATAAAATTATCTATTCATTTGTTTACTATCTCTAAAAATTGTAATTTTGCAGGAAAATAAAATATCAAATATTTAATCCAATGACAGCACAAGCATCAGAAACAAAACAACTATTAGAAATTCTTGGCGTAAAAACTGTAAATGCAGCATATAGCACAGGCGTTTTGTGGGGTAGTGAAAACGAGGGTTTATTAAAAGAAATTTTTTCCCCTGTAGATGGACAACGCATAGCTTCTATTCGTTTGGCAGACCGTAGGCAATACGAAACCGTTGTAAAAACGGCACAAGAAACATTCAAAGTTTGGCAACATACACCAGCACCAGCACGTGGCGAAATAGTTAGACAAATTGGCGAGGAGCTACGCAAATTTAAAGAGCCATTAGGCAAATTGGTAAGCTATGAAATGGGCAAAATCTACCAAGAAGGTTTGGGCGAAGTGCAAGAAATGATTGATATTTGCGATTTTGCAGTGGGTTTATCTCGCCAATTACATGGCTTGACTATGCACTCCGAAAGACCAAATCATAGAATGTATGAACAATATCACCCTTTAGGAATTGTTGGTATTATTTCGGCTTTCAATTTTCCTGTAGCTGTTTGGGCTTGGAATGCTATGTTGGCTGCTATTTGTGGAGATGTTTGTATTTGGAAACCTTCCGAAAAAACTCCATTGACTGCGGTAGCTGTGCAAAATATTATTCAAAAAGTATTAAAAGCTAATAATTTACCAGAAGGTATTTTCAATTTAATCTTAGGAGATGGCGTAATTGGCGAAGCAATGGCAAATGATGTGCGTGTGCCTTTGATTTCGGCAACAGGCTCTACCAGAATGGGCAAAAAAGTAGGTGCTACAGTAGGAGCAAGATTAGGCAAAGCATTATTAGAGTTAGGTGGCAACAATGCCATTATCATTACCGAAAATGCACCCTTAGAAATGGCAATTCGTGCTACTATTTTTGGGGCAGTTGGTACGGCAGGACAGCGTTGCACAACTACACGCCGATTAATCGTACACGAAAGTTTGTATAACACAGTTAAAGAAAGATTAGTCGAAATTTACAAAAAATTACCAATCGGCAATCCATTACAAGAAGGTACTTTGGTAGGTCCATTGATTGACAAAGATGCCGTAAAAATGTTTAGCCATGCCCTCGAAAATGTACAAAAAGAAGGCGGAAAATTGATTTATGGTGGGCAAGTTTTGACAGGCGAAAAATATACTTCAGGTACGTATGTAATGCCTGCGATTGTCGAAGCACAAAATCATTATACTATGGTACAAGAGGAAACTTTTGCACCAATTTTATACCTCCTAAAATATACAGGTGGCGTAGAAAATGCCATTGCTATACAAAATGATGTAAAACAAGGCTTATCGTCTTCTATTTTCTCCCATAATATGCTCGAAACAGAAACATTTTTGGCACATTGGGGTTCAGATTGTGGAATTGCTAATGTAAATATTGGTACTTCAGGAGCAGAAATTGGTGGTGCTTTTGGTGGCGAAAAAGAAACAGGCGGAGGACGTGAGTCGGGTTCTGATGCATGGAAAATCTATATGCGAAGACAAACCAATACCATTAATTTTGGTACAAGTTTGCCTTTAGCACAGGGTATTAAATTTGATGTATAGATAAAATAAATTAGACAAAACACATATTGCATCATATAAGTAGTATAATTTTCTCCAAACTATTTCTATGATGCAATTTGTAAAATATGCCCTACTTAGTCAAAAATTGCTTTTCTTTTTTCCATCATTGCTTGCACAGCTTCTGCCAAATCATTAGACAACATTGTTCCCGCATTCCAAGTAGCTACATAATTTAGTCCATCTGTTACGCTATGGTCTGTAGCATATACCAACATTTCTTTAGTGCCACGCATCGAAAGTGGAGATTTTTCGGCAATAGTATTCGCTATTTTTTGGGTAAACTCTGCTAATTGTTCTTTAGTTTCGAGGCAATTATTGATTAATCCAATCATTTTTGCCTCCTCTGCCTGCACATTTCTGCCTGTATATGCCATTTCACGCACTTGCCCTACAGGCATAATTTTGGGAAGTCGTTGCAAAACCCCCAAATCTGCCACAATACCAAGAGCAATTTCGCGAATACTAAAAATAGCATCTGCACTTGCATAACGCATATCACAAGCCGCCGCAATATCCAAACCTCCACCAACACAAGCACCAGAAATAGCAGCAAGTACGGGTTTGCTACATTTTTCGATACTCGAAACACAATCTTGCAAATCAAGAATGAATTTGCGTAATTTTTCGTTTTTTCTGCCCGCACAAGCATCATGTGTTATTTTTTGAAGTTGTGTAAAAACACTCAAATCTATTCCACTACAAAAATGTTTGCCTTCACCCTGCAAAATCACTACTCGAACATTTTTATCCTCGTCTAATTGCTCGAAAATAGTGCGTAATTCTTTCCATGCCAATAAATCTAAAGCATTGGCAGTTTCGGGCTTGTGAATAGAAACTGTAGCCACAAAATTTTGAAAAGATACTTTAAAATTAGAAAAATTATAATTTTCCATAAATTGATATAACAAAATAAGGTTATAAAATATAACTAAGGTAGTACAATTTAATAAATTCTACACTAATAATGAATTTCCTGTCTATACACCCATAATAAATCGTCTTCTATATTTTCTCTATAGAATAAATTTCCTTGTGTTTTGGGTGCTGCAATACCTTTGCCAAATGTTTTGGAGGTTTGAAACAGGCGGATTTCGTCCCAAGTGCCATTGCTTAGTAGGCTTTGTAAAAGTTTTGCACCTCCTTCGACAATCACAGATTGTATTTTTCGGAAATATAAATCTTGTAAAACATTATGTAAAAATCCATCTGGTTTTACTTTTGCAAATTCCAAATATAATTCTGCCTCTGCTTTTTGTGTATTATAACAAATCGTATCTTGTTGTTTATCAAATAGATACAAATTTTTTGGCAATCTCAAATGTCTATCCAAAACTATTCGCAAAGGGTTTTTCCCTGTCCAATCTCTCACATTTAATTGTGGATTGTCGTGCAAAGCAGTTTCTGTACCTACCATAATGGCATCTTCTTCTGTCCGCCATTTATGCACCAACATACGCGAATAATTATTACTAATCCACTTAGAATCAAAATTTTCTCTCGCCAAAAAACCATCTGCCGTTTCTGCCCATTTTAGTATCACATAAGGTCGTTGTTTGGTAATAAATGTAAAAAACCTTTTGTTTAGATTTTTTCCTTCTTCTGCCAACAAACCAACCGAAACCTCGATGCCTGCATTTCGCAATTTTTGCACGCCTTTGCCTGCTACCAACGGATTTACATCAATATTGGCAATTACTACTTTTTTAATTTTATGTTTGATAAGCAAATCTGCACAAGGTGGCGTTTTGCCATAGTGTGAACAAGGCTCCAAATTAACATATAAAGTAGATTCGGGCAATAAATTTTTATCTACCACACTTTGTATGGCATTTACTTCGGCGTGTGCCTCGCCATATTTTTGGTGATAACCTTCACCAATAATTATATTATTATGCACAATTACACAACCAACCAAAGGATTAGGGCTAACAAAACCTCTGCCCAAGACCGCAAGGTCTAAAACACGCCGCATATACGAAATTTCACTTTCCATAATTACAATTTTTATACAAAACAAAGATGTAATCTTTTGCGAAGATTACATCTTTCCTACAAAAAAACTATTTTTTCAACAAATCTTTTACCGCAGCCTCTATTTGTTGGTCTTTGCCTTTTATAATCATTGCAGCAGAGAAACTAAAAGATGAACTTTGCTATAACAAAGTTGTGAGGTAAGTTTTGGAAATTATTATTTATTTCTAACTCGCTAATTTTTAATTTCAGCATTTATATACAGTTGTATAATATGATGCCATACTCCAAGAATTTCTTTTAAATCTGTATAGATTTGGTTATCAATATAAAAAACATTGTTTTCAAAACGCAAAAACT
>JBIKRY010000320.1:0-5206 GCA_044348925.1 Bernardetiaceae bacterium | reverse complement strand
AAACCACTTTATCCACAAAAAATAGACGAATTAGAAAAATATCCATCTATTTTGGAGGCTTTAAAGGCAAAAGATTGGATATTTCAATACCCTTACCAAGATTATGAATATTTTGACCGTTTTCTTTGGGAGGCTGCATACGACCCTTTGGTTTCAAAAATCCGTATTACTTTATACCGTGTTGCGAATAATTCCAAAACCGTAAATGCTTTGATTGCTGCTGCAAGAAATGGCAAAGAAGTGAATGTTTTTATCGAAGTAAAAGCACGTTTTGACGAAGAAAATAATTTATATTGGTCAAATGAATTACTAAAAGCAGGTGCAAAGGTATTGTATAGCCTACCAGGGATTAAAGTACATTCTAAAATCTGTATGATAAGCCGTAGAGAAGGCGAAACTCAAGTACGATATGGCTTTTTTAGTACAGGCAATTTTAATGAAAAAACCTCTAAATTATACGGAGATATTGCCTTATTGACCAAAGACCAGACCTTAACAGAAGATTTGGTAAATTTATTTGAGTTTTTACGCAGAAAAACAGACAAAATAGAGTCAAAAGAATTGCTAATTGCCCCTGCCAATATGCGGGAAAGGTTCTTAGATTTAATGAATTTTGAAATAGAACAAGCAAAACAAGGCAAACCTGCTTCGATACTCCTTAAAATGAATAGTTTAGAAGACAAGGATATGATTAGCAAATTGTATGAAGCTAATAATGCTGGTGTGAAAATAAACCTTATTATACGAGGAATTTGCTGTGTAGAAACAGGTGTAGAAGGGCAAAGTGAAAATATAGAGGCTATTAGTATTGTAGATAGATTTTTGGAACACGCAAGAATTTTTGTTTTTCACCATGCTGGCGAGCAACTTGTGTATGCGTCTTCGGCAGATTGGATGACCAGAAACCTTAATTATCGAGTAGAAGTGGCATTTCCAATCAAAGATGCACATTTGAAACAAGAAGTTTTGGATACTTTGCAACTACAATTACAAGATAACCAAAAAGCAAGAATATTAAACCGCCAACAAAACAATAGATATGTTACTTTGAAACGTGGCACTCCAAAAATAAGGTCGCAATATAAAATATATGATTATTGCAAAAAGAAAAATGCAAGTAATAAAGATGGTATAGAAGATACTGTTGTGTAATTGTGTAATATTTACTATACAAAGCTACATAATTTATTGATAATCAATTATGTAGCTTTGTATAGTAAACTATTCTTTATTCAAAATATTTTTCAATTCCTAATCCAAACAAAGCAAAATCATATTTTACAGGGTCTTCCGCATCAAATTGTTTGAGATTTTCGGTCAGTTCTACTGCTGCTTTCCAATCCGTTTTTTCTCTTTGTAATAGTCCTAATTTTCTACTTACTCTTTCTACATGTACATCTAAAGGGCAGATAAGTTGCGAAGTTTTTATCGTATTCCACAAACCAAAATCTACGCCATTTGTATCTTTGCGAACCAACCAACGCAAATACATACTCAACCGTTTGCAAGCAGCTTTTCGCAATGGCGTGGCAATGTGTTTGCGGGTGCGTAGGGGAGAGGCAGGCAAAGAAAAAAATAAATCATGAAAACCTATCAATGCTTTTTGAATATTTAAGTCTGTAGGTACTAAAAATTGTGCAAAAGCAGTTTCTAAAGTTTCATTTTTTTGATAATAATATTGGAAAAAATGCACAAAATATAGTAAATCTGTAGTATTAAAAGTTCGGTGTTTAAAATTTAGCAACTTTTTTAGGTCATTTTCTGTATGGTGTAACATAAAATCATGCGGTGAATTATCAAACAAATTAGCTAATTCATTACATTTGTTAATAATAGTTTTCCGTTGCCCCCAAGCCAACATAGCAGCAAAAAAGCCCATAATTTCAATATCTTGTAATTTTTTGAAACGGTGCGGAATAGAAATAGGGTCTTGGTGGATAAAGTCTATTTGGTTAAATTGTATATATTTCGTTTCTAAAAGTTCTTTTAATTGTATATTCATCTTAATTTTTGATATATTTTTGAAATTAATGTAGGTAAAATTTTTGTTTTATAAAATATATTATTATTTTGACGTTTCAAATATAATATATATTTCCAATATTTAACCAAATTTAACCAAAACAGTATGTATCCATTCTCTAAATTTTTTATTGCTATCATTTTTATCTTATTAGCAATGCAATTACAAGCACAAAGTGTTGTGGGACGTTGGAAAACCATTGACGACGAAACCAAAAAGCCAAAATCTATCGTAGAAATATATGAGCAAAATGGTAAAATTTATGGCAAAATTATCAAACTTTTTCGCACTCCACAAGAAGACCAAGACCCTGTTTGCGACAAATGTACCGATTTTCGCAAGGGCAAAAAAATCATAGGTCTAAATATTATTACAGATATGCAAAAAGACGGTGATGAGTATGTAGATGGCAAAATTTTAGACCCAAAAAATGGCAAAATTTATAATTGTAAATTATGGGTAGAAAATGGCAATTTGATGGTTCGTGGCTATGTTGCATTTTTCTTTCGTACACAAACTTGGGTGAGAGAACCATAATAAAAAATAATTAATTAATTTAGGCTTTACTATTTTTAAAACTTAACTTAAAAACTTGTAAAGCCTAAATCCTAAATCCAACTAGCAAAATATCGTCTGTTTGTCGCATAGTTCCCTGCCAATTCTTTAAAGTTTCCTTAAATTTTATTCTTTGTTCTTCCATTGTAAGTATTGCATAAGACATAATTGTTTCTTTTAACCTTTTTCGCATAAATTTTTCTCTTTTGTTATTAAATTGGCTTTGATACCCATCTGTAGTCATATAATAGCTGTCTGTTTTTAGATAAGGAATTGTTGTATTTTCAAATGATTTTATTTCTCCTTCTACATGTCCGCCAATCTCAAAAATAGAGCCTTTAAATTCTGTCATTTTTTGTTCTCTTATTTGGTATAAAATATGTTTGCTACCTGCAAATAGCATAATTTTTTCTTCTTCATGAATAGCAACAATAGAAATATCCATTCCGTCATGTGTGCTATCATTTCCTTGCATAAGAGAAGAAGTAATTTTTTTATCTAATATTTTTAATATTTTGGCTGGTGAAATTATTTCATTCGTATTAATAATTTCCTCTAATAATGCACTTGCCATAATAGTCATAAAAGCCCCAGGTACTCCGTGTCCTGTACAATCACCAACTACTAATATTTTTATATTATATACTTCTGCAAACCAATAAAAATCTCCCGAAACAACGTCTAAAGGGTAGTAAAGTACAAAAAATTCCGAAAAATTAGAGGCTATTTTATGCCGACTCGGCAATAAAGCATTTTGAATCCGTTTAGCACGTTGAATAGCTGCTTGGTGGTTGATGTGTGCATGTTGCAATTCTATGGTTTGTGTTTTTAATAATTTATAGGCAGTTTCTAATTCTTTGGATATAGCAACTATTTTTTCTTTTTCCTCTAACTGTGCTTGTGTACTACGCAACTGCTCGTATGCTATTTGGAGAGCCTCTTTTTGTTCCAAAAGCATATAATTACTTGCTGTTAGTTCTTGTGAACTAACGTCCATTGTATGTGCAATAAACTGATTATCGGCTTCATATTGTGTATAAGTATCACTAATTGTTTGAAAAAGATGTAATAATTCGTTTGGAATTATTGCACCTTTCCCTAACAACTTTTTTATTTGTCGTTCTAAGACTTTGTGATATGCAGGATTTGTTTGTTCTTTCATTCTGTACTTTGACCAATTAAGAGTTTTATTGCATAAAAAATAAAGAGATTATTTTTCTGACAATAGGGTAACAGTCATTGTTTGGTTATGTAATAAACAAGGTTTAAATTTGGTATAAGGTGCTAATTCGCCATAAGAATAAAATCCAGTGATACTTGCTATATCTCCAATAACTTCCCGTACAGCTTCTAATTCGTCTTCTATGCGTTGTCCCATTACTAATTTTCTACCAACACAACTAACTAATATAGCTAATTCTGTTTCTACTTCTAAAATATTTTTGCTATTTTCACTTGCTAATTCTGCACCATCTACCAACTTTTCAAAATTAGCTTTCATCAATCGAACTTTACTGCCTTGTGGAATATCACCTGCAAAAGTCATGGATTGTTGTTCTTCGTTGATAGTTAAAATAGTACGAACTAATAAGTTGTTTGCTGCATCTTTATTTTCCAAACTCAAAGGAAACAATAGGGCAGTTGCAGGCAAACCTGCTACTTTTTCACCCAAATAAGTTTTATATAGTTGTAATGCTGGTTTTCCGTCTAATTCATAGAGTATATTATCTTGTGATTTTGTAACTATTCTCTCTGCTCCAAAAGCTTCCCAGCCCCCTATAGACGCATAACCAAGTTTGATATCATTTCCATAAAGCCCAAAAGCAATAACTTGATTAGTTTTTGGAATTTCATTTAACCCTACTACTGTTTTTTGAAAATTTGCGGCATCCCCTGCAAGTCCGCCTGTAACAGGAACAGTAGGGGGTAGGATAGACAGAAAACCATCTGCCAAATCAGAACCATTTACGACCATTCCATCTGAAATTACAAAAACGTGCTTTAAATCTTCGCTTATCAGTTCTTTTGCCAAAAATATCCCTGCTTGTTCACTATTTAAGTCTGTAGAAATAGTTGTTTTAGCTACTTTTACTTGTGTTTTTTCAAAAAATATGGCAGTTGCAACTATTGTATTATCATGGACTTCGATGTCTATAATTTCTCCTGCTGTAGAAGCAAAAAACAAATTAGCATTTGGGTACATTGCACGCAATTCATCAAATTTTTTGCTATCTTCTAATAAAATTCTGCTACCAAAAATTAATACAATTTGGGCAATATCTTTCAAATTATTATCCGAAAGAGGTATCCAATTTTTGTCAGTTTTCCAAATTTTTTGTTCTATTTTCATAAATTTTTTGTATAATACGATTTATAGATACAAATCTAAATTTATTGTATATAGTAACAAAAATTAATAGAATATTTTTTAAACTATATATCTTTTAATTTGTTTAATTATTTTTATGAAAATAGGAGTGTTGTCAGTTTTTTGCTTATTACTTAACATAAGTATAATTATAAAACATTTTTATCTAAACTATTGATAATCAACAAGTTATGATTTATATTATATAATAATATATATTTTATCGTATAATATAACTGCAACTACTTGACTATCAACTA
>JBIKRY010000319.1:0-5246 GCA_044348925.1 Bernardetiaceae bacterium | reverse complement strand
ACATCAAGCATAAGTTGTTCAGTGTCTTTTTTGCGTTGCAATTCCGACTCCTGAATTTTAGAAATTACCTCTTGATTTGCCAAATTAGAATTTATTTTTTTCCATTCTGCTTGCACACTTGCATCAATTTTGGTCAATTCCAATTCCAAATTTTTAGTCGTTTCGGCTTTTTGCAATTCTACTGTTTTTTGGCGAGTTTCGGATTGTGTTTCTGCAATTTGTCGTACAATTTGTTCGTTTTGTTGGGTAAATTCCAAACGGCGTTGTTCTGCCAATATTTTCAAATTCTGTTTTACCACATCTTGCTGTGCCGATACCAGCAAAGCCTCAATACTTGCATCTGCCAAATCTATCTCCAAAATCTCGACATCATAAATTTTCATACCGTTTTCTGTAAACAACCTACCAGGACGTTTTGCACCTTCAGTAGCAATCCCCAAAATGACATCACGCAAAATATCAATACCTTTGGCATAAAAATCCATTACAGTATATTTTTTTACGGCATTTCTAACTACAGACCTCATGTGGTCGGTTAGGAATTTTACATAATTTTCCACGTTAAACCATTTTTCAGGCTCACCTTCAAAATTTACACGATAAGACAAATTAATAGAAACTTGGCAAAAATCCGATGTTTCGGCTTTTACAATATCCGAAATTTTGTTGTATAAAACCCGCAAATAAACGGTTTTTAATAGATTTTCTTCTGTTTTTGGCGTGCCTGTCGATAAGTTTACGGCTTCAATATTTTCGTCATATTCCAACAAATAGGTTTGAGGTCCTACTACTACTTTTCGAGTGCCTGTTTTGCTCACTATTAGCACCGCATAACCTGTCCACAAATCAATCGTAACTGCCCCATCATATTTTGTATCCAAAGTTACCATACGCGGAGGTGTGTATTGGTTATCTCTGCTAAACTCTTCGCTGGCAGTTTCTTTGGAGGCTATTTCTCTTTTTTTCATCTGCCTTTGTTGCTGCATTTCATTTACCATATTCGAGGTGGTGGATAGACTTGTAGGGGCATTCATTTGTTTTTGTTGCTCCTCAATTTCCGAAATCTGAATAAAATCTTTGCTTTGCCCTTTCGACATTTCCATCAGTTTTTGGTTGTATGCCAAAGCCTCTGCATTGTTTGGAAACCATAATTGCACCTGTTTGGTCGACAAAATTCTTCGCACCAACACAAATTCGCGAGGGTCTGGCAAAAACATAGCAGGCCCTTTTTGCAAAAATATTTTTCCTGTTTTACGATTTAAACAATAACGACCTTCACCTGGTGGAATTGCCAAAGAATAATGCCTTTCTTTGTCGCCATATTTTACAATAGCGTGTTCAGGTCTTGGGTAATAAATCATTTGGTCTTTGCCTGTAATAAATAATTCGTCTCCTTCTTTATAGGAAATATTATTTTCGGTATAAGGTGCAATTACTTTGATATATAAACCACTCATTTCGTTCAATTCTATAGCACGAAATTTGCGTAAATTTCCTTTTTGCACAAACTCTTCGGTTGGTTCGGGGAAAACTACTGCAGGCCCTTGAATGTATCTTTTGTTGCCATTTTCGTCCAATAAAATACAATATTCCAATCTTTCTAAAGTAATAGCCTCACGAACATAGTTTTCGTTTTCATCTCTTACTACTTCTACGCCTGTTGGAGGAATATAAAACGAAACATTAGAACCCTTGATTATCAATAACTTACCGATTGTAAGTTCGTGCATTTCGTTATCACTAATTACTTCGCTTGGGTTGGTTTCCCCTTCTACGGTTTTGGTTTTCATTACTGCTTTTTTCCAATTTTTGCGGGCTTCTTCCTCATCATACACTCGTACAAGAATGTATTGATTGGAACGTAAATCATGTCCTGGAATTACTTTTGCCATTTGTCCAGGCCACAAGGCAAAAAATATGGGACCTGGTATATTGACTTTACGACCAATATTTAACTCCACAAGATTGTTTGTAGTGCCTGTTTTGGGTTGGTTGTTATCTTTGGAAGGATTTTTTAGTACAACATACCAGCCTTCGGGTGCAATGGTAAAGTTTTGTGTAGCTTCTTCGAGGAGTTTTTTCTCAAATCTTTTGCTTTCTGCATCAAAGGTTACGGGTCTGTCGGTATTTGCCAAACTTGTTTTGTAAGGACCTACATAGACATTAATATTGCCTTTGGTTTGGTCAGAAATAAAGGCGTACTCGTTAGGTGCAAGCACCAAATCACGTTCTCTATTCGTATCTGTCATAATTAAAATAGTTTTAAGTGTTGTATAAAGTGATGTATGATTTTGTTGAAAATTACAAATTTTACTTGCTTAAACAAATTTATTGGTAACTTTAATTATCTATACGTATTATTTACACAAAGGTTAGTGTTTTTTTTACACTTTTAAAAATATTTTATTGCACGTAATTTGTATAGCAACTCACCTTACTTAATTTTCCAAAAAAAGTTACAATTTACCTTATTTGGCTCGTAAAAATGCCCATAAAGCTACTACTGCCCATGTTCCCTCCAGAATCACAAAAGGTATATATGCTATCAAGACCGAAGCATAACATGATAAACTTGCACCAATAAAATTTAGAATAGCATAAGTCTTTGATTTCTGTTCGAGAAACCCCAAAAGACTCAACAAAAATGCAATTAACAAGATACTAACCCCAATACTACCAATGACATCAGAAAATTTCATCTTTTAGTTTTTTTTAACAGTTTTTTTTAAAATAATTTCGTTACTTTGAAAATAGTTACTTTACTTGTATCTTGTAAAGTTTTATTACAAACTACAAAATAAGTAAGAAAAAGCAAAAAACATTTATCCATTATTTAAAGTTTATGAAATTTACACACTTTTTAAAATATACTTTCCTTGGTACTGCCCTAACCGTTTGTAGTTCGTATGCACCAAAGGAAACAGACAAAAATTCTGTTTTGTTGCAGATTCTTGTCGATGGATTGTCGCAATTACATTACCAATATCACAAACTTGATGATAAATTTTCACAAGATATTTACAAAACCTATATCAAAAATTTGGATAATGATAAGAAATTTTTGACACAGGCAGATATTGCAGAGCTAAAAATGTATGAAAAAGAAATTGATAATGAATTAATGTTAGGGAAATATCAGTTTTTTGATAAATCTTTCGAATTAATCAACAAAAAAACAGAAATAGTATCGGGTTATTATAAAGAAATTTTGGCAAAACCTTTTGATTTTTCCAAAAATGAAACTTATGAAAGAGATGACGAAAAATTAGACTTCGCCAAAGACGAAGACAAACTAAAAGACCAATGGCGAATGTTGCTAAAATATAGCACTTTAGACCAACTTGTGCGGAGTTTGGAATCGGAAGAGAAAAAAGTAAAAGATTCAGTTGGGTATAAAGCCAAATCCTACGAAACATTGGAAGCAGAAGCACGCCAAAAAGTAGAAAAATCTTATACAGAATGGTTTGGTTTTGTCAAAAAATTGGAAAGAGCAGACCGTTGGAAAGTCTATGTAAATTCTATTACTGCTGTCTATGACCCACATACTACCTATTATCCACCTGTAGATAAACAAGCATTTGATATCGAGATGACAGGACAATTTGAAGGCATTGGGGCAACTTTGCAAGAGAGAGAGGGATTTGTAAAAGTAGCAGAATTGATGCCTGGTAGTGCTTCGTGGCGACAAGGACAACTCAAAGTGGGAGATGTAATAATCAAAGTAGCACAAGACGGCAAAGATGCAGTAAGCGTAGAAAATATGCGTTTGGACAAAGTAGTACAGATGATTCGTGGCAAAAAAGGTACAAAAGTTATTCTTACCGTAAAAAAAGCAGATGGAAGTATTGGCGAAATTCCAATTATACGAGATGTGGTAGTGCTGGAAGAAAAATATGCAAAATCTGCCACTTTAGAAAGTCCTTCGATAAAAAAGAAAATTGGTTATATTAATCTACCAGGGTTTTATGCCGACTTTAATAACAAAGGCTCTCGTAGCTGTTCGGAAGACGTGAAAAAAGAACTTATCAAGTTGCAAGCCGAAAATATTAAAGATGTGGTAATAGATTTGCGAAATAATGGCGGTGGTTCGTTGCAAGATGTGGTTAATATGATGGGATTGTTTATCGAAAAGGGGCCTGTGGTACAAGTCAAAGGACGTGAAGGAGAACCCTATATTTTGCGAGATGAAGACGGAAAAATAGTGTATGATGGCAATTTGGTGGTAATGGTTAATTCTTTTAGTGCTTCTGCCTCCGAAATTTTGGCAGCAGCCGTACAAGACTACAAACGTGGTATTATTATCGGTAGCCCAACTACTTTTGGAAAAGGTACTGTGCAAAGAATTATAGAATTGGACAATGCAGTGTCGGAGGAGTATAAAGATGCAAAACCTTTTGGGGCTTTGACTCTCACGTTGCAAAAATTTTATCGGGTAAATGGTGGTGCAACACAACTCAAAGGAGTTAGCTCTGATGTAGTTTTGAATGATATGTATAGTTATCTACCTTTAGGAGAAAAAGACCAAGATTTTGCAATGGCTTGGGACGAAATTAAACCTTTGACAGTAAAAACTTGGCTTTCTGATGAAAAAATAGCAAAACTAAAAGCCAATAGCCAATTACGCGTCAAACAAAATCCTACATTTAATCTCATTAACCAAAATGCAGAACGAATGAAAAGTATGCGGGAGGATAGCAAAATTTCGTTAAACTTAGAAAAATATCGTGCAGAAATGAAAAAAGACAAGGAAGAGGGCAAAAAATACGAAGATTTACAGAAAAATGTGCCAGAAATAACGGTTTCGGCATTACAAGCAGACCAAGCAAGTAATAATGAATCGGCAGAGAAAAAAGCTAAAACCGACACATTTTACAAAAACCTCAAAAAAGATATTTATTTGCAAGAGGCAATGAATATTTTGGCAGAAATGTAATTTTACGTAAACTACGGATACCGTATATTCGCCTTTAGGCGGGGTTGCCTAAGCGAATGAGTCGGCTAAATTGAAAGAAAAATAGTAATTATTTCTTGTATTCAATATTCAAAGGAAATTTTTTTTAAATCTTGGATTCAATATTCAAAGGTATTGTAAAGATGTCATCTTTCAAAATGTCGCACCATTTAAAAGATGACATCTTTACAATACCTTTGAAAAACTACAACAAATCTCCTACTTAAACATTCCCTTCAATTTTTTCAATTTCTCTTAAACTTATACCATTTTTGAAAAAAGTCTGATGTAATTT
>JBIKRY010000318.1:0-5265 GCA_044348925.1 Bernardetiaceae bacterium | reverse complement strand
TTCATCAACTACGTAAATAGTATTATCGTGATAAAAGAAATCAATACCTTTTATCATCAATTTTTCCGAACTGTCGCCTATATGCAAGGGACTAAGTACACGCAAAGTAATAGTTTTACTAAGGTTAATACTTTCTGGCTTTGCTTGTTCTATTTTAGTTTCCATTTATGCAAAAGTTATAGGTACAAAAATACTTTTCCCTACTCGCCAAATTGGGTGAGATTTACTTTTGAGAATTTCAGGACGTAGGTTAATTGTCTGTCCTGCTGTTTTTAAAACGGTTTCACTCTTGAAAACACTACCCTCTTGAAACATAAAAACTGCTTTTTTACGCAAATTCATATAGGGTTCTGTTGTTATCCAACCACCACGTTTAAGTAACTCAAAACCTACATTTTTATGTGGTGTATTTTCCCCTATCAAGGCTATCAAATCTTGATGCGAGGAAGGATTAAACAAAGATAAATTGGTATAATAATCTGACTTAGTGGTAAATAAGTCTTCAAATACTTGATTTTCAGCTTCACTAGCTTCTATCAAATCAAACTTTCCATTGCCTACATTTCGGTCTGTCCCTATGCCTTGTTCACCCAACAAATTGAGTGCAGTCAATACATTTTTATAGGCTGTTTCATCACCTTCAAACAAACAATAAAACCCTCCTTTATGTGTATGCTCGTGTACTTTTTCTTTAAACTGCAATCTTTCAATATAATAAGGTTCTGCATCTCCGCCATTTCTTGGTATGGTGGCTCTTGGCACAACCTGACTAAGCAAAAAATCCTTATCAATCGTTGATTTTGACAAATACGAGCCTTGAACTTCGGCTAATTTAGGCTCATATCCTTTGGGATTTTTCAAATGTTCTTTGAAACAAGCCACATCAAACCACTCAATTTCTTTGAGTAGTTTCATTTTTCCACTAAAAGTACTTCCAAGTTTGTCTGTCCAATCAAATCCTTTAAAAGGACGAGGTAAAAAATAGACATCTTTTTTATCCGTATCATTTGTAAAAGGGAACAAGGAAGATAAGGCAAACGGCAAAGTGTCATTTTCACTTTGGGGTATTTCTTTTTCCATACCTAACCACGCCCAAGCCTGTATAATAGCCGAGTACATAGTATCAGAATGAATACGCCGATTAGACTTTGCATAATCTTCACGCACCGTACTAATATGTAATGGTGTGGTGAAATGGAATTTAAGAAGTTTGAGCATAGGTTTTAGTTTCTTCTTTGGTAATTTCAATTTTCACTTGTCCATAACCCCTTGTACCACTACCACCTAAATAGTCGTCATTGAGTAATTCTATGCCTTTTTTAAACAAAGTTAAATAGGCTTTTTCTTTTTGCTCTGCCTCCTTCTCATCTTTCGCAAAAACATTGATAACAAAATGAAGGTCAAAAATAGCCCCTGATGGAACTCTTTCTTGATTTCGCACTCCACCTTTAATAGTTGTACCTTTTATTCTGTCAATCGTATTTTCATACTTTTGTTCAGTATAAGGCATATCTGTAAATTTGGAATTTTTTAGTTCATTAGCTGATGCCCTTTCCAAATACGCATCACGAACTATTAATTTGGATACTTTCGCAGGATACGATGGTTGTCCATCATTACCCTTTTCCCTGCTGCCTGTCCCACCAAATAAATCACAAATAGGGCTATTTTTTTTCATTTCAAAGTCAAGTTCACCTATCACTTGTTGCAATAAACAACGCATTTTTCCTTTAAGTGAACTACCTGGAATATAAGGTTCGTTGTTGTCTTTTCGTCTAACAACGGGACCATCTAAGCCTCCAATATCAACATTGTCTTTCGAATCTCCTATGTGCAAGCCTGTTACACATAACAAGGAACATTCAATAAATACTTTTTTAAATAGTTTTTCCATTATTCGCCTCCTTTTTCTCTATGGAAAGCTACAATAGCCTCCAATATGTTTACAAAATTATCAAAGTGTTTAGCTCCTTTTTCATCATCTTGAAGGTCAATGGCTTCAAGAGCTTTTGATAGTTGATGATAGAAATCAACAATTTTACCTTTACCATTTTCTTTCCCAACTGCATAAGCTAACTTAGGCATAAGCATAAGTACAGAGTTCTTTTCTTTTGCAAAAGTAGAAATCTGCACTCTTTTAATTTCACCAAAAAATTTACGTAGTTGAGTTGTACTTAATGGCTTGTTTTTTTCCAACTCAGGTTTACCATTATAATACATAGGCTTGCCATCTCTGTCCTTTTTTTGAATAGGTGTAGCATTTTCATCTGCCCATACGTTTTCATCTGCTAGATAATGTCCAAAAATATTTGCCCATTTTACAGTATCTTTTGTGATACCTTCAGTTATCCAAGTAGTATTAATATCTGGTATTTTATACCTTTTTTGTGTTTTTTCCTCTGCCATTGTTTTAAAATTTTAACGTGAATAAATATCAGCCAACTTAGCCGACAAACAAATTAAGTCTAACATTCTTTCTTTGGTTGCTTGGTTATTTTTGAGTGCGTTAAACTCAAATCTCCCTGTAACTAAAGCATTTTTGATACTCTCAAAAAATATTTTTTGTGCCTCTTTGTCTTTTGCTTGTTTTGCAAAGAAATAGGCGGATTGCCACCACCAATCCAATTTACCTTCGTCTTTTAGTGATTTGAAAGCAAATAGCTTGTAGATAAACCCTTTACTTATCGTGTTAATTTGTAGTAATTCTTGTAGTTTTTCGGACAAGCCAAATACAAAATCTACTTCTTCAGCCCAACTCATAGTTTCATCTAATAAGTGGAAATTGTTTTTATCGTATTTGTCGCTAATTCCTTTTTGTTTATCCTCAATTTGTCTTTGTGTCTGGTGTTTTTTTGCCTTATCCAAAGCATCGGCTGCCATATCTATTGCCTTAGAAATTGGAAATTTAGGGTTTACCATTACCAAACCTGCCGAAAGTGTGATATTAGTACCTTTATCCCCTGTGAACTCTGCAAATTTTTTGCGTACATCTTTTGTAAACTCTATGACTTTATCCCAACGCCCAACTGCACAAACATCATCACCACCAGAGTATAAGACATTAACAAAGTCTTTGTATTTTTCGCTATTTCTTATCGTATTTAAATAGCCACTAAAAAACAAATCAAACATTGCTGAAAGGGTAGAATAACAAGCAAATGAGCCTAAAACACCTGTCATCTTATCATTAAAAATGACACCCAAATTATCTACGTCCATTCTTACAACTGCCAACTTTCGGAAATTTCTATTTACATCGGGTTCTACTAATTCCTCAAAAGTTTTCCATTCGCCATTAATTTCAGCCTGTTCGTTACCACCATAGAACATTAAACCTGCACTACGATAATGATTAGCAATTTTGTTAATGTCGGTTTGTTCTGTTGGGTTGATAATAGACTGAAAACAATAGTCATTTGCTTGATTTTTAGATTTAGGCAAATTGTGAAATACTTGTAATTGAATAGGCTCAACCCAATCTTTAAAGCCATTGCCTTTGATAAAATGCACTGTTTCATAAAACTCCGCCCCTTTGAGTGCTTGCCCTAAGTTGGTTTGTTCTTTTACTTGTTGTAATACATATACACCATTATCTATTTCATTTTCTTTAATAGCTTTTGTTGGTCTGCCTGTTACTGCACAAACCGCCATATTTTGCCCGTTGTAATCTTCATTAAATTCGCCTTCAAAAAACTCACTAAATCTGTTGGCATCTTGCAACAAACTAAAAAACTTGCTTTGCTTTTTACGAGAAGTTTTATCTGAAATGGTTTTCCATAAATCTCCTAAGCCCGAAATATTTTTGCCATCTTGTTGTTTTTCAGGACAAATAATTCCCTTTCCACCATAGCCAAAAGGCAATGTAGCCATACAGACATATAAACTGCCTTGATATTCGTCAAATAAATTTTGTGTAATTTCTTTTTCTAAGTCTGCTATCTTTTGTAATATTTCTGTCGTATTTGGCAAAAGCATAAAAAATTTGCCACCACTCGAATAAATAACATTAGCTCTACAAACATCTGCTTCATAAATAATGCGTTGAATAATACTATCAATCAATAATTGTAAATAAAATGACCTTCCTTTGATAGATTTTGCAGCTTTACGTGAATGAATATCATAAATGAAACTTTGAATACCAGATATATCTGCACAAAACAAAAGAAATGGAAACTTAGTATCTTTATTATCACTTGCTAAACATTGTGCAAAAGCTGCCCTTGATTTTATAAATTCATATTCAGAAATTACAGGAGTATCAATGGCATTATTTGACAAAACACACCATAGATATTGTTTTTGAATAGCAAATAAAGTATCTGCAAATGTTCTACTGTCTATTCCTAAAATATTATTTACTGCTTCCTTATATAAGTTAATATGCTCAGAAACATCTTGCTCTGTTGTAGGAATAGGGAAAATATTTGGCTCATCAATAGCTAATTTTGCGAATGGATATGACTTTTCAGAAGCACCTAATTTTGAAAAAATGGTGTGTAACTGTAAATCATTCATACTATCTTTTTTTGCAGGCACATAACTACCAGCCTTTTCAAGAATCGTATCAAATTTAGTATAATCAAAGTCATTAGTTAGTCTGTCTAAAATAACTTTTTCATTATCAAGTTTGCTGTCTTTGACAAGACTGTATAAAAATAATAGTTGTTTATCCATTTGTAATAGGCGTAATAGTTTCGCAAGTGAAAGTAATAGTTTCCATAAAAATTCTACTGTTTAATTACCATTTTCCAAATAAAAATAATATAAATTACAATTCCTAACTTAATATAAAAATAATTATTCAGATTTTGCAAACTGTAACATCACATTGCTATACATCAATTTTAAGCCGATACTTGTGTCGTCAAATAGTTGTAATTTACATTTTGTGCCATCTTCGTCCAAAACCAAAATCATTTGGTACTGGTAACCATCATTCGTAGTGCCTTTTTCTACACCGTTAGATAATTTGCGATAATGTGCCGAACTGCCATCGGCTTTATAATGTGTGATGTCTTTATTATTATTGATATTAAAAACAAAGGTATTGTTGCCCGATTTCCATTTAGACCAACTATTAGTTTGTTCGTCCCAAACACAGACCATATCATAGTCTATCCGAAATCTATCTTCTTGTGCAAATAGTGAAAGGCTAACAAAGCTAAAAAAGACAGCTAAAAAAAACTTTTTCATAAATAAATTTAGGTTTTGTGATAATTGGAGTTTGATACACAAAATTAAAACCTATCTGTGTACTGTATG
>JBIKRY010000317.1:0-5329 GCA_044348925.1 Bernardetiaceae bacterium | reverse complement strand
TTTTTAGACTTTGAGTGCAAATAACTGCTATTTTTGTTTTAGTTTTTTGCCTTCTTTCGGTTTTGCTACACAAGATTTAATGCCTTAAAAAGTTTTTCAAATCGGTGCTGCCAAGTATGCAATGCAAGAGATTTTTCTCGTGCTTTGGCTCGCATAGCCAATCTTTTTGTAGGAGATTTTAGTAATTCTTTGGCTTTTTCCAACAATTCCTCTTTGCTTGTATATACCTCTATATCTGTACCGATTTCAAATAGATGCGGTTGTTCTGGGGTAGCTTGAGTTAGTAGGCAGGCTCCCGACATAGTTGTTTCAAAATCACGTAATTTGGAATATATAATAAGAGGATTAGGTTCTCCTATATTTATCTGTTCATTAATTCCTATACTTATTTTGCTATGTGCATAAATATCAGCAAGTGCATAATATTTAACGGCTGCTATTTGTTGAAATGCTGTATCATATTCACTACCTAAGTTAGCAAACATTTGTATATTCTTTTTTATGTATGGTTTTAGTAATTTGTTTTTCAAGCCTACATATTTGAATTTGAGATAACTTTGTGTTCTGAAAAGTATATCATTTGGGCAACCTTCTATTTCTTGCACAGGAATACTTGCACCTGCCTCCGATTCTACAGCCCAACCATGTCCATACACACGAAAAGAAAACTCTTGATGTAGCAATATACTCAATAAATCTCTTCGATACGAGTTTTTTGTTCCTACAAAAGACATATCTAATTTTTCGTCTGTTTGCATAGGTTTGCATAGATGCGGATTTGCAGCCATAGGCAACCAAATATATTTACTGTTTGATTTTTCAAAAAAAGGAATAGCCTCTAATTCAGGCACCCAATTTAGCGTAGGATATTTTGCATATTCGGCTGCTAAAATATGTTTATATTGAAAATTATCACAGAAAAAATACACAGTAGGCACTCCCAAATTTTCGATTTCGGTAAAAAGATGTGGCGAAAACTGCTCAGGATATAGATAAGCAAGAAAAAGGTCTATTTTTTTATGTAATTTTGCTTGTTTTTTAAAATCTTGCAATATTTCTTCCGAGAGTTGTTCTCTTTGTTTTTTGTTCCACATCAGAGAATTTGCCTGATGAATAGCTGCCACAAAATGAATACCTTGTGGCAACAAAACAGTATGTCCCATTTCTTGTAAAGAAACACCTAAATTGTTATACCACAACTCAAATTGTCGTCCTTTTTCGGCAAATAGACATAAATAAACTGTTAATTTTTTCATTTTTTAGTTGTTACAAATCCTTATTTTAATCTGACAAAAATATCTCCCCATACGTGATAAGAACTATTTGCCTGTGCTTTTTCTAACAATGTAATAACTTCTTGTAAAGAAAACCATTTGGTAGAAGCCAAAGCAACAGCTTCACCATAACTAACATTAAACTCATAATTACCAATTTCTAAGAGTTTATTGCCACATTTTTTTACATCTTCCAAAAGTTCTCCACTAAATTCAAAAGAAACAACAGGAATAGGTTTGCTTAATCCGCTTAATACGTTATATTCATAACCTTCTACATCTATTTTACAATATTTTGGCATTCCATATTGTGCAATCAAGGCATCTAAAGTAGTAAGTTCTACTTCTTCAAATTCATTCCAAGTAATTCCTTGTTTAGCAAAAATACTGTCTTTGGTATAACTATCCTGAAAAGAAGATAATCTATTGTCTGTTTCGCAAATAGCTATTTGTGTTTTACCTGCTTTATCAGATAGTCCTTTGGGAATAATTTGGACATTAGGGTTGTTGGCAAATTTTTGTTTAAGTTGATTCACACACGCCGTTTGCGGTTCTATAGCTACTACTTTTGCACCAATTTCTAAAAACATTTCTACTTTATGACCAATATTAGCACCTACATCAAAACATAAGTCATTTTTTCCAAAAAACTGCTCGTGAAACCTCCTTTCTAAGCGTCGTGGGTGGGTAGTAGTAGGCACAAAGGCTGTTAAAGCATAATGCAAATTAGTCGCAAAAGTACCTAAGCCCATAGTTTTTAGTAGTGATTTTATGATGGATTTCATCGTCTTTTTTAATATCTGTTTGGTAAAAAATGTAAGTTGTGTAATAGTAGTGCGTAGCTCCAGCTACGTACAGGCTTGTTAGTAAAACTAATTTTTATGTAAAAATCTATTTGTTTTAGTCTAAGTTCTTTTATTTACTTAATAAATTATACATATAATAAAATTACTAACTTATAGTAGAAAATTACAGAGTAGGTAGCCCCGCAAATGTATCCTATATCGTAGATAAGCTACCTGAAATAAAATATTTCAAGATTCAAAATTAGTAAATATTCTGGAAATACAAAAATTTAATACGTCAAAGCTATCAAAGCATATTTTATATTCGACAATCATTCGTTATTATACCTACAATTTATATTACTCACAAGCCTATTTCTTGCTCTATCGTAAATAAATGGTATAATGTTTTGTTTTTTGGGTGCGAATTGCGTGTTTTGTAAAAAACTATTCTATGAAAACATCTTTGCTTGTTTTGTTACTTTTAATTGCAAATACTGCATTTGCACAACGGTTTGGCTATATCAATTCGCAATTCATTGTGGATAAAATGCCACAATATGCCGAAGCCAAAAAAGAAATTGACCAAATTACTACACAATGGCAACAGGAAATAGACACTTTGCAACAGGACTTAAACCGCATTCGTGCAGCTTTTGAAGCCGAAAAAGTGCTTTTTACGGAAGATATGAAACAACGCAGAATGGCAGACATTGCCGAAAAAGAAAATGATTTGCGAGCTTTGCAAAACAAATATTTTGGTTTTGATGGGCAATTATTCAAAAAAAGAGACCAAATTATGCGGAATTTGCAAGAGAAAATCTTTGAAGCTGCTCGAAAAGTAGCCAAAAAACGCAAAATTCATTTTATTTTTGACAAAGCAAGTGATTTGGCAATTATCTATTCAGATTCTACCTATGACTTTACCAATGATGTATTGGCTGAAATGGGATTAGCAGACGCAAATGTGAAACCAAACACCAAAGGAACAGAAAACAACGAACAGAATACCAATAACGAAAATAATAACACAAACACCAAAGAAGGGGAAACCAAAGAAGGAGAAACTAAAAAAGGAGGCGGATTAGAATGAAACTAAGAAAAATGACAGCCCAAGATGTGGCAGCAGTTTTTGAACTGATTGTCGAGTTGGCTATTTATGAAAAAGCACCTCAAGAGGTCAGCAATACCACACAAAAAATGCTCGAACAAGGTTTTGGCGAAAATCCTGCGTTTTGGGGTTTTGTGGTCGAAGATAATGCAAAAATAGTAGGAATGGCTATTTATTATATTAGGTATTCTACTTGGAAAGGCTCGTGTATTTATCTCGAAGATATTGTAGTAACAGAAAGCTACAGAGGAAAAGGCGTAGGTAAATTATTATTTGAAGCCGTTATGCAAACTGTAGTAGAAAAAAATGCTGCTCTGCTAACTTGGCAAGTCTTAGATTGGAATACTCCTGCTATCAATTTCTATCAAAAATACCAAGCAACTCTCGACGAGGAATGGATTAATGGAAAATTGACACAAGAAAAAATCAAAGCACTTTTGCAATAAATTTACTACAAGTAAGGTTGGACTATGAAAAATTTGTAAAAAATTCATTAAATATTAACAAACTTTCACAAAAATAGTCCAACAAATTACACAACTTTGCAAATCAAAATTTCCTTTTTATTCCACAAATTCTAACCACTCATCTATAAACCATGCGATATATAGACCTCGTGAATCAAACTTTTCATTTCCCAACTGATATTTTTAAGTTAGAAAATGATGCCTTGACTTTCAACGACATTCCACTATTGCCAATTATTGAGCAATATGGCACACCTTTACGCCTTACTTATTTGCCTAAAATTGGAGAGCAAATAAAAAAATGCCGTAAATGGTTTCAAAAGGCAATGAAAAAGCATAATTATGAGGGCAATTACACCTATTTCTATTGTACAAAGTCTTCGCATTTTAAATTTATTGTAGAAGAAGTTCTTAAAAATCAAGTAGATATAGAAACATCATCTGCATACGATTTGTATATTATCAAAAAATTAGTAGCCGACAAAAAAATTACCAAACAAACACAAATTATATGTAATGGCTATAAAAGAGAACTTTATACAGAATTAATTACCGAATTTTTGAACGAAGGCTATAATTGTATGCCAATTTTGGACAATAAAGAGGAGTTAGACGCATATACAAAAGTAGAGCAAACATTCCCGATTGGTATCCGAGTAGCAGCAGACGAAAAACCAAATTTTGCGTTTTATACCTCCCGTTTGGGCATTCGTTATAGTGATATTGTGGAATATTATAAGGAGAAGATTCACGAAAATCCAAAATATAAGCTAAAAATGTTGCACTTTTTTATCAATTCGGGCATCAAAGATACAGCATATTATTGGAGTGAGCTTAATCGTATTATTTACAAATATTGTGAACTCAAAAAATTATGTCCTGATTTAGATACCATTGATATTGGTGGCGGTTTTCCTATTCAAAATAATTTGCATTTTGATTATGATTACGAACATATTGTTAATGAAATTGTAAAAACTATTAAATATGTTTGTGATAAAAACTTTGTTCCTACCCCGCATATTTATACAGAATTTGGCAGTTTTACGGTTGGCGAAAGTGGTTGCCATATTTTTTCGGTGGCAGGCGAAAAATTGCAAAACGAAAGAGAGTTATGGTATATGATTGATGGTTCTTTCATTACACATTTGCCTGATACTTGGGGAATAGGGCAGAAATTTTTGATGTTGCCTATCAATAATTGGGAAAACGAATCTCAACAAGTCAATCTTGGTGGAGTAACTTGTGATTCTGATGATTATTACAATTCTGATGCTTATACGATTAATATTTATTTGCCTAAAGTAGGAGAAGCACCGCAATATATTGGCTTTTTCCACACAGGAGCATATCAAGAATCTTTAGCAGGATATGGTGGTACGCAACATTGCCTAATTCCAGCACCGCGTCATGTATTAATAGACATTAACAAAAAAGGCGAAATTGTTACCAAACTTTTTCACCAAGAACAAGATAGTGAACAAATGCTAAAAAATTTGGGCTATTAAACAAAAAATTAGATGCGTATAAAAAGCACTATTTCATTTGCCTGAAGGTAAATATACAGTTGCTACGCAACTTAGATTAAAAACAAAAAAATGTATGATAGACTAACAACTGTTATACATTTTTTTGTTTAAATTCCTCATAGTTCCTTATATAATCTGTTTCATCATATTCTAAAGAAGCCAA
>JBIKRY010000064.1:0-18358 GCA_044348925.1 Bernardetiaceae bacterium | reverse complement strand
TTCCCGAAGTATTTACCCTCGTAAATGTATAAGTACCTGTATTGCCTCCTGTAACCGAACCTGAAGACGAAATGGTAATTGGATTTGCATCATCGAGAATAAATAAGGTTCTTGTGTCATTTGGGGCAGTGGCTATGCTATAGGTGGCAGGTGCAGTGTTGATAGTAGTTGCAATGACAGTACGAGAGGCATTTGTAACAAAATCATTGATAGGAACAATACCTATATTTCTACTTGTTTGTCCAGCCAAAATAGACATTCTCCAAGTATTACCAGAAACAAAAACTGCACCATTAACCGTATAATTGGTATTGGCAATAGCAGTACCTGTCAAAGTAAAATCTACAGATAAAGCCAAACTTGTAGCACCTGTTCGAGTAAAAGTAAATGCACCATTAGAACTGCCTTCGGTAGGTGTGCCAAGACTTGTCAAACTAATCATAGGAGCAGTGCCATCTGCAATCGTAAGCGTAGCCTCATTATCGGGTGCTGTTGCAATGGTATATTCGGGGGGAGTGCCAGCACCTAAAGTAAGAACAACTGTTCGAGCTGTATTGATAATTTGGTCATTGATTGGAGTGATAGTAATTGTAACTGAAGATTGTCCCGAAGTCATTACGGCAGTACCACTACCAGCACTAAAAGTTAATGGATTAGGTGAAGAAACACTATAATGTGTAGGATAAGTAGCTGTGCCACCAACCGTAAAATTGATAACTACAGCACCAACTGTATTGGTACGAGTAATAGTAAAAGTACCTGTAGTACCATCTTCGTTAGGGCTTCCTGCGGATAATATTTTAAATTTATTGCTATCATCTGTAATGGTAATATTGGCAGAGCCTGTACCTCCAAAATTATATGCCCCTGTAGCCGACAAACTTGTAATGACATTTCTACTTGCATTACTACTATAATCATTGATAGGAACTATAGTAATGATTGCTTCATTGCCTGCCATACCTGCACCTGCATTAATCGTAAATGTGCTTGCCGTTACTGCACTTACATTTGCACCTGCTACAATGGTATAATGTGTACCAAATAAGGCACTACCTGCTGTGGCATATTGCACCACCAAACCACCTGCTTTGGCTGGTTCGGATAAGGTAATTACAAAATTTCCATTGACAGACGGTGTACCTTCCGCAGCATTTGCACCTGCCGAAATGGTAGCAACTTGCGTAATTACAAAATCTGTAATATTTAGGGTAGCATTATTATTAGTGCTTGCAATGGTATAATTTGGCACGCCAGAAGCAACTATAGCTAAAGTAACTCCTCGCGTTGGATTAATAGTAAAATCATTGATAGGTTGAATAGTTAAAGTTGCTGATGCTTGTCCTGCGGGAATGGTAATGCTACCTGTGCCAGCAGTGTAGCTTGTTGCACCCGAAACAGTATAATTTGTAGGGAAAATCGCAGTACCACCTACCGAAAAATTGACAACTATAGCACCAACAGTAGAAGTAGCCCTGCTAAAAGTAAATGTGCCTGTAGTACCACCCTCATTGGCAGTGCCTGTTGAAGTAACTGTAAAAAGATTGTCGTCATCTAAAATATTGATGGTGGCTGTGCCTGTAGTACCAATTTGATAATCTGGAAGATTTGGGGCAATAGTCATGATGATATTATTTGTGGTGCTATTGACCAAAAAATCATTGATGGGTACTACCTCAATAGTAGCCGTAGTAGCACCTGCATCAATAGTAAAAGTAGTGCTAGTAATGGCTGAAGTATTTAGTCCTGTTGCTAATGAATAGTTGGCGGGACTTGTGGCAGAGCCTGCAAGTGTATAAGATACCACCAAACCGCCAAGAGGTGCAGGAGCATCTAAAGTGATGGTATAAACGCCATGGACAATAGGTGTACCCTCTTTAGCATTGGTAGTGCTTGCAATATCTAACTGAATAGGTACTGCAAATAAGGGCATGGCAAAAGAAAAGAAAACAAATAGCAAAGAAAAAAGATATTTCATATAATAGATAGGTTTGAAAATACTAACGAATAGTAAATCGGAATGGTTATAAAAAACACAGTGAAGGCATTAACAAATATACTAAAAAACTTATACTAAGCAATAACATTACCAAGAACTTTTGGAAATTAACAATACCAAATAGATACTAACGGTTGCTACCAACTTACATTATTTAGACAATTCCTGTTTCTTTTAATAGCATACGATAGACTTGTAAATATTTGTTGAGCCTTGCCAAATCTTTTTCACTAAGTTGTGACCTTCGTAAAATATCCATATTATCTCGTAAATCGTGCAGTTTTACACGCAGTGCCAAAGGGTTAGATTTTACTCGTTGGATATACTCTTCGTAACTTTCTCCATTTTCATTTTTGGTAATACAACGCACAGCTTCTACGATTTCTTTGCTAAAGCCTTCGTTTTCTAACATTTCTATTGTCCAAGGAGTATCTTCGATAAGGTCGTGTAATACCCCAACAATTTTCTCGTTGAGAGATTGTCCACGATTCATTACCGAAAACAAATGGGTTACATAAGGAATTCCAGCCTTATCTACTTGTCCTGTATGTGCTTCTACTACAATTTTAATAGCTTTTTCTAACATTGTTTATTTTTTAGTGTTCCAAATTCATCAAAGCAGTAAAGGCGTCACGCATATTGGAGCCTGTTTTTTCTATTTCCACAAGTTTTTCGTATTGTTTCAAGCCTTGTTGTGCCTTCAAGATAGCCTCTTTATATTTTTTGTCTTTTAACAAATCTGTCCAAAATTTTTTCCATTCTTCGATAGACAAGCGTGGATTTTCGGTTCGGTTGCGTTTCATAAAAGTTTCTATTTGAGAAGTTGCAATGTTTAAAGCAGCCATTTTAGCTTCGCTTGCTTCGGATTCGGTCATTTTGGGTGCTTCGTTTTTTGCTTTTTTGCGACTAAGAAAAGCCTCGTATTTGGGAGCAACTTCGGTCATCAACAAAACTACATCATATTTTAAAATTTCGGAAGTCATTTTTTTGCGAATACTTGGATAGTCTATTTTGTTATTTTTTGCTAATTTGAGTAACAATCCCATCAAGTCTTTCTGCCCTGTAAAGGCAGGAAGTAATATTGCCTCAGCAAAACTTTCCTCCACAGGACTTTTCCATGCTGCTGTTTTGAGTTTTGCAACTGCGTCTAAGTATTCTCTTGCTAAAGATTTGCCTACAAATGCTTTGCTTTGCACACTGTCGCCATAGTTTGTTAGCAATTCATTAGCACTTTTCATCTGTCCTTGCAAACTATCTAAGGATTTTGAAATGTCTTTTTCTTGTGCATAAGCAAATACTCCTTGCAAAAATAGTAGGACTAAAAAGTAAATTTTACGATACATAAGTTCCAAAATTAATATTTCTATTGAATAATCAAATGTAGAAAATTTTGTAGAAAAAAATAATAATCTCTTACAAAGATTTTAGATACTTTGTAATTCCCTATCTTTGCACACAAAATAATAGCTTTAAAATATGAAATTACGCAATGATTTATTGTTACGTGCTGCCAATGGCGAACAGACCGAAAGAACTCCTGTCTGGCTTATGCGTCAAGCAGGGCGTATTTTGCCCGAATATCGTGCAGTACGAGCAAGTTTAGATGGATTTATTGAGTTGGTAAAAAATCCTGAAAGAGCAGCCGAAGTTACTATACAACCTGTCGATATTTTGGGGGTAGATGCAGCCATTATTTTTTCGGATATTTTGGTAATTCCAGAGGCAATGGGTTTGCCTTATGAAATGCAAGAAAAAAAGGGACCAAGTTTTCCACGTACTATCGAAACCTTTGCAGATTTGCAACGATTAAAAGTAGCAGATGCACAAGCAGATTTGGGATATGTTACCGAAGCTATACGATTGACCAAAAAAGAATTGAATGGCAGAGTTCCATTGATTGGTTTTGCGGGGGCTCCATTTACTATTTTTACGTATATGGTAGAAGGAGGAGGTTCTAAAACTTTTTCCAAAGCTCGCAAAATGATGTACCAAAACCCCGAACTTTCACACCAATTATTACAAATGATTACCGATAGCACTATTAATTATTTGAAAGAGCAAGTAAAAGCAGGAGCAGATTTGCTACAAATTTTTGATTCGTGGGCAGGAATTTTACCACCAGCACAATATAGTGCTTTTAGTTTGCCGTATATTGCACAAATTTGTGAGGCTATTACAGAAGTTCCTAAAACTGTTTTTGCAAAAGGAGCTTTTTTTGCACGCAAAGAAATGGCAAATCTTAAATGTCAAGTAATTGGTTTGGATTGGAATATGGATGCAACAGAATCACGACAAATTATTGGCAATCAAAAAGTTTTGCAAGGCAATCTTGACCCTTGTACTTTATATGGTTCTTTTGAGGTAATTCGCAAAGAAACCAAACTAATGTTACAACAGTTTGGCAATCACCAACATATCGCAAATCTTGGACACGGGGTTTATCCTGATATTGAACCCGAAAAAGTAAAATGTTTTGTAGAGGCAGTAAAAGAGTTTAGTAGTAGATAAATGGAATAATTTATAGCCGAAATTATGCTAATAATTTCGGCTATAAGTTGTTTTGTTTTTGTAGTAAATTTGTCTTTTACCTAAATTCAATAACATTCCGTATAAAAACCCCCTCATTTGTTATCTATCTGAAGAAAAAAATGTACTTTTACGTCATTTTTTACCATACTAAACAACAAACTAATGGAAACTAAAGACAGCAACGGCAACATTCTACAAGATGGAGATTCTGTTACGCTTATCAAAGATTTGAAACTCAAAGGAACTTCTACTACCCTAAAACGTGGAACAGTCGTGAAAAATATTAAACTCACAGATGACCCTGAAGAAATAGATGGGAAAATAGAAAAAATGGCAATCGTATTAAAGACTTGCTTTCTCAAAAAAGTATAAAAGAGGTATTACTTCGGCTTGTAATCTGTAAAAAATCTAAGAAGCTGTTTGAATTAACTCCTTAGGACAATTCCATTGCGGGTTTATATTTATAGAAAATAAGATTTAAGGAACAAAAGAACTCCGTAGGAGTGGCATATAAACCCGCAATGGAATTGTCCTACGGAGTTTTTTGTTCTAATTATTTTATAATTTACTACAAATATACCATTTTTGCGGAATTAAAAATTAACTTAAACAGCTTCTAAAAAAATTGAAACTATTGGTAGTGTAAGGTTTGATACGGAAAGAAAGAAAATTGTAGGTTTTGGGGAGAATAAACGCAGCGTGGAGGTGGTGAGTAGGTTTTTGAGTGTCGACCCGTTGGCAAAGAGTTATCCTTGGTACACACCTTATCAATTTGCAGGGAATAAAGTTATTATGGCAGTAGATTTGGATGGTTTAGAAGAAAGTGCTGCGATTAGTTTAGGTGCAGATACACATTATAGGGCGGACTGGCTAAGAAAAATGACCCAGAGAGATATATTTTCATCTTTGCAAACCCACGTAAAAAAGTTTGACGCAGATGAAACAATAGATAATAAGCAAGTACAAAAACAGTTTTTCACCTATCTAAAAGATGTATCAGATAAAGATGTATCAGGTCTGGGAATAGGTTTTGTTGCTGTATTTTCACATGGAATAGAGGGCAATATATATGGTGCTACAAATAGTCATGGTGATAGAGGTTGGGATGGAGGTTTAAGAAGTAGTAAGATAAAAGATGCTGATGTTTCAGGCATCAAATTAGCAAAAGGGGCTTGTATTTATTTAGGAGGTTGTAATGCAGGTAGTGAAACTCATGATAAAAACAATACCAGTATTGCTCAGGAACTGGCTGATAAATTTCCCGATGCTTTTGTTGTTGCTATGGTTGACGATGGTGTGGGGCCTCAAAAAGAAGATTTAGCAAATTGTGAATTGGACTATATAGCTAAAAAAGGCGTGAAGAAAGGTGGAGATTTTATGCTTTTTCAAGCAGGACAAGCCCCAGTAGTGCTTGGCAAGCAAATCGACTTAATGGAATTACATAGAAATGTGATTAGTTCTATTATTATCAAAAATATGCCAACTCTACAACGTAAAGAGCCTGTTGCATTGCCTCAACCACCTATTGAAAAACCAGCTTTGCAAATACCACCTATAAAATAAAAAATATGAAAAAATTATTTTGTCTTCTATTATTTTTGTGCTTAAACACAGTACTTTGTGCCCAAAAAACACCTATTAAAGTACCTTTTGAAGCTAAAAACATCAGCATTACCATAAAAGATACTTCTGCACAAGGTTATATAGACACCATTATAGTAGCTTTAGAGATGAGGTACTTTAGATTTTTGGCAGGTTTACAATGCTATTATGGCTTTATGGATAACAAAAATTGTAAAATGGCAAATTTTTCGCAGGATTTTTGGTATCACCAAATGGATGACAAACTTGCTATTGAGAATAATGGTTTCTTAGAGTATATGACAGAGGGTAAAATAATTTTTCGTAGATACATTGGCGATAAAAAGCTAAAAAAAATAAACTATTTTATTTGTGTTATTATTGATAGGGAATATAGATACTACGACCCTATCTATTGGAATGATAGTAAACAAATAGATGATAAATATTGTAAGGATTAGTAAGTGCTTGAAACATTTAAAATACGGTAACATAAAAAACACTTATATAAAACCAAGTAAATTTGAGTAATAACTAACGTGAACTACGGATACCGTATATTCGCCTTTAGGCGAATGAGTGAGGTAAATTGAAAGAAAAATAGTAATTATTTCTCAAAATTTGTGAATTTATAACCAAGTTCATTTTTATCCTTACATTTCATTCGCCTAAAGGCGAATATACGGTATCCGTAGTTCACGTTAAATAAGAAGCTTTTGTACTAATATTTATCAAAGATAGTCCAAAAAAACAGACACCTTTGATAGTTTTTTGAGAACAAGAACTGTAAAAATTTGCTAAACCAAAGCTATGATGACCACTTTTCCCTTCAACTACTTCATCCACTGCCAACAAATAGGCTTGTTCTTTTTGGTAAAAGAAACTTTTAAAAAGGCTAATTCTTATCAAAAGCCAATTTTGCTCTTGCAAAAGAAACCTAAAAATATGACGCAGACTATAATCACAATAACGAGAAAGTCCACGAGTAGTTATTTCGTATCGAACACACAAAAAACTTGTTACTAATGACAAAAAAATACGTAAATTTGCCTTTGTCATCGTATGTTGCAGGCAATTTGTAATAGTAGTGATAGGAAGGATAAATTCTGAATTTTATTCGCAAAACAAAATTACTAAAATTTATGCTTCTTTTAATTATAACCCAAAAATGTCACTCATATTGTTTAATACGTGGTTCACATTAATACATATTAAATTTCTCAGCAGTTTTTACACAATCTGCAAAGATAAAATCTAATACCCCTAACAATTTATTAGGATTATCTAAACCAATACCTAATGGGTGCTTGTGAATAATTTTACCATCTAATTTGCCAAATTCCCAACCTTTGCCAATACTTACAATAGCATAAATAGGAATTTCGTTATTTTGATTTAGCAAACGTGCAACGATTAATTGTTTGTAGGCATCAGACCAACCCAAATCATAATCATCATGTTTGGCTTCCACAGTGATTAAAAGTGGTTTTTGGAAAGTATCTACGCCTGTTTTGTCTTTAGGTGTAACAACATAATCAGGAATTAAAACTGCATCTTCATACACAATACGTGGGTGACTAAAAAGTTTTGCTTTGGGGTTTCGTTTCCAAGCCTCTTTGAGCAAAGGAGAAATCAAAAACTCACAAGCATAAAACTCCATATCTGTATCTCCTCGGTTATTAAGCACAAAAAGCAAATCTTCTTTAAGGTGTGTTGGAATGGTAATGTCTGGAATATCTTGAAAATTGAGAAACTCTGCCTTTTCAACTTTTAAATCAAAATATGCCAACATTTCTGAATTATTCTTAAATTCGCTAAATTTCATAGTATTTTACTGTTTTCACAAAGATAAAAATAAATGATGATTTAACAAAAAAAACCTATATTTGCTATAGGTTTTCCGCATCAAAATTATTTTAACCACCTATTAACATAAATACATAGGAAAATATAAGTTAAGGAAGGTAATATAAGTAGAAAAACTGTGTAAATCTGCGTGTTCTGTGTTATCCGTGTTCAATATTTTAGCAGTAAGATGAATTTTATTACATAAACCTTACTTTTAAATTTTGATGCGAATATAAGGCTTTTATTTTGTCTAAATTTATGGTCATCAAACTATTTTTTTAATGATTTATGCAATTTCTACTATATTTTCAGGTAGAATAGTTGGCAATCCTTTTAGTTTTAGATATAGCTGTGCTGTCATTCGGACATCACAACGGCAGTATTTTGCTATTCTTTCCAAACCATTTTCCTCATAATAGATTTGATGAACTTCGCTTCCGTCTATTTTTTCTTCGCAAGAGCTTATGTTCAACAATTTTGCAAGTAATCGTAAAGCCGTAAAATTGCGTCTATCTCCAAAACGCCACATTTCCAAAGTATCTAAATGCGGATTGTCCCAAGATTTTCCTTTGATAGTTTGTAATATTTTGGGAATTTCTACGCCATTGATTAACATTCTACGACATAGATAGGGATAATCAAATTCTTTTCCATTATGTGCTACTAATTTTGTACGATTACTAAATTTATGCGTTAAAATTCCTACAAAATCTTGTAATAATTTGGTTTCGTCTTCTGCAACCAAAGATTTTATTCGCAAACTAAATTCATTTTCTTTGTGTTGGTAAAAATATCCAATTCCAATGACAATAATTTTGCTAAATTCTGCCAATAAAGCAGCTTTTCGTTCATAATTTTCGGCAATAGTTTCGCCATCAGCTAGCGAATAAGCTACTTTTCTGTGCCAAAATTCTTGCATATCTTGGTCTAATTCGGCATAAGTTGCTGTATTCGCAATAGTTTCAATGTCAATAAAGAGTAAGTCTTTGAGTTCCGAAAAAGGTTTCATCTCAATTTGTATTAGCTTGTAAAAGGAATAAGATATTTAGTGTTTTTTTGTGTAATTTTGTATGTTTACGATTCTATTTTCTTTTCGGCTTGTGCCTGTTGTTGTTTTCGTTTTATCATCATACGTTTGCGAATATCCTCAATAGTTCCTTTTGGAATAGAATTAATGAGGGTTTTGGTATATTCTCGTTGTGGTTTGGAATAAATATCCTCACTAAAACCAATTTCTTCGATAATTCCCATATTCATTACCATAATTCTATCGGAAATAAATTTTACTACCGAAAGGTCATGGGATACAAAAATATAGGTTAAATTAAATTTATTTTTCAAATCATTCAACAAATTTAATACTTGTGCTTGCACAGATACATCTAATGCGGACACAGATTCGTCACAAATAATAAATTTTGGTTCTACTGCCAATGTTCGTGCAATGCAAATACGTTGGCGTTGCCCTCCCGAAAATTCGTGTGGATACCGATTAAAAAAATCTGCCCGCAAATTTACCGTTTCCAATAATTCTATTACTTTATCTTTTCTATCCTTGTCATTGCCAAAAACTTTGTGAATCCGCATTGGCTCCATAATAGTTTCGCCAATCGTCATTCTTGGATTGAGGGAGGAATAAGGGTCTTGAAAAATAATTTGTATGTCTTTTCGCAATAGTCTTAATTTTTCGGGTGGAAGTTTGCGAATATCTTGCCCATTAAACATAATTTCGCCTGTGGTAGCCTCTATAAGTCGTAAAATAGCACGTCCTAAAGTTGTTTTTCCACAACCCGACTCTCCTACCAAGCCCAATGTTTCGCCATGATAGACATCAAAACTTACTCCATCTACAGCTTTAATTACTTGTTTTGGCTTACCAAAAAAACTTTTTTCTATTGGAAAATGTACCTTGATATTTTTTACAGAAAGCAATGGGGTAGTAGTCATCATGGCATTCAATTTATCTCGCAAATCATTCCCACTTTGGTAATTCATCATCAATGCCTGCCCTACAGATGTAAATTTTTGTGTTTCTATAATATTTCCCTCTATATCTGTGGACATAAAATCTGAAACTGTAGGCAACACTTTGAGTTTTATATCTACCCTTGGACGACAAGCCAACAAGCCTTTTGTGTAAGGGTGTTTGGGATTGGAAAATATATCCCACGTAGTTCCTTCTTCGACTACTTGCCCTCGATACATCACAATTACTCGGTCTGCAATTTCACCTACCACACTCAAATCATGGGTAATAAATAAGACAGACATATTTCGTTCTTGCTTAAGCTCTTGTATAAGTTCCAAAATTCGAGATTGCACCGTAACATCTAAAGCAGTGGTTGGTTCATCTGCAATTAATAAGGAGGGATTACAAGAAAGTGCCATAGCAATCATTACCCGTTGTTTTTGCCCACCCGAAAGTTCATGGGGATAGGCATTAAACATAGATTCTGGACGTGGCAATTTTACTTTTTTAAACAATTCTATAGTTCTTGCTTTTGCTTCTTTTCTGGTTACATTTCTTTCATGCAACAAAATATTTTCCATTACTTGCTCACCACAGGCATAGACAGGATTGAGAGAAGTAGCAGATTCTTGAAAAATCATTGCCATTTCACTGCCTCGCAACTCTCTAATTTGTCGATTATCAATTTGTGCAATGTCTATTTGTCCTAAACTTGGCGATTGGAAAATCATTTCGCCATTGGTAATTTGTCCATTTGGGAATGGAATTAGCCGCATCAAAGACATAGCCGTAACGGATTTGCCCGAACCAGATTCGCCAACAATACCCACTGTTTCGCCTTGACGAACTTTAAAGCTCGAATTATTTACAGCTACATTTTCGCCTCTTTCACTAAAAAATTTTACGGTTAAGTTGTTTACTTCTAAGATAAGAGGTTTTTCTTTTTCGGGAATTGCGGTAACTGCCATAGACTTTCTATTTTATCTTTTCAAAGATAATATTTTACGATGATAATACAAGAATTTAGGCTAAAAAGATTTTGTTTTTTGCTTGGTAATAATTTTTACGTGGCAAACAAGACAAATATTGCTCTATTTTTTCTAAAAAAATCCTTTCTAAACAATTTTATCATTTTAGAGTTATAGTTTCATATTAATTTGCAATATTTGCAGATTATTCTATAAAAATTTATTGTTACAAACTGTATTTCTATTATCGTAACAGTTTTAGTAAAGGAAGACATACTAAATTTTGGATAGAAAAAAGATAACTTTATGATACTATGTTAAAAATAAACGATTTACACGCCAAAATAGGAGACAAACAAATACTGAATGGTATTAATTTGACAGTAAAAGCAGGCGAAGTACATGCAATTATGGGTCCCAACGGTTCGGGCAAAAGTACTTTAGCGTCTGTATTGGCAGGACGACCAGACTACGAAATAACCAATGGAAGTGTAGAATTTATGGGCAAAGATTTGTTAGAACTTTCGCCTGAAGCACGTGCTGGAGAAGGTTTATTTTTGGCTTTTCAATATCCTATAGAAATTCCTGGGGTAAGTAATACTAATTTTTTGCGAACCGCCTATAATGCCATTCGCAAATATAGAGGACAAGAAAATTTAGATGCTGCAAAATTCCTAAAATTAATGCGAGAAAAAATGCCATTGGTCAAAATAGACCAAGCTCTACTTAGTCGGTCTTTGAACGAAGGATTTTCGGGTGGTGAAAAAAAACGCAACGAGATTTTTCAAATGGCAATGTTAGAACCCAAATTAGCTATTCTCGATGAAACAGATTCGGGCTTAGATATCGATGCCTTGAGAATTGTAGCAAATGGAGTTACTGCCTTAAAAACTCCCGAAAATGCTTGCATCGTGGTAACACATTATCAACGATTGTTAGATTATATTGTACCTGATTTTGTTCACGTATTGTATAAAGGTAGAATCGTAAAATCTGGAGATAAAAGTCTTGCTTTGGAATTGGAAGAAAAAGGCTATGATTGGATTATAGAGGAGGTAAATGCAGTAGCCGTCTAAAATTATCCGTTTTATTATAGTTGTGGAGTCAAGTCCGCAACTATAATGTTACAGACTTAGCCTAAAGGCAAATATATAGTTGCTACACCCTTTACCTTATCTACTAAAAAGTATGACCACAGTAAAACAAAAATTGGTAGAAGCAGAAGCAAAAGCTACACAATTATTTGAGGCAATAGAAAACAACAAAATTCTTGTAGCAGGCAAAACAGAAACAGAAATAAACACAGAAATTTTTGTATTGGCAGAACAATTATTTGGTATCCAAAAATATTGGCACAAAAGAATTGTGCGGGCAGGTGCAAATACGTTGTTGCCTTATCAAGAAAATCCACAAAATTTGGTAGTGCAAGCAGATGATATTCTGTTTTTAGATTTTGGTCCCATTTTCGAAGATTTTGAGGCTGATTTTGGTCGTACTTATGTAATAGGCAACGATATACACAAAATAAAACTAAAAAATGACGTGGAACAAGCGTGGTATGAAACCAAACATTGGTTTGATACACAAACAACTTTGACAGGTGCAGCTTTGTTTAGTTTTGTGCAAGAAATTGCAAAAAAATATACTTGGACTTTTGGTGGTGAGATTGCAGGACATTTAATCGGAAAATTTCCACACGAAAAATTAGAAGCACAAAATTATGGCTTATATGTTCACCCAAATAATTTTACGGATATGTTCTGCCCTGATGCAAATGGAAATCAAAGACATTGGATTTTGGAAATACATTTTATAGATAGAGAGAAACAAATTGGCGGTTTTTTTGAACAGTTATTAACTTAAGGAATAGATATATTTATTGTTAAAAATAGTAAGAAATAAGAAAAACTATGCGTAAAAAACTAATTCGTTTTGATTGGGCAGTAAAAAAGCTACTTCGCAATAAAGTAAATTTTGTTGTCTTAGAAGGTTTTTTATCTGAACTTCTATTTGATACAATTAGAATAGATAGAATTTTAGAAAGTGAAAGCAACCAAGAAACAGAGGAAGATAAATACAACCGTGTGGATATTTTGACACAAAATTCAAAAAATGAGTTGGTTATTATTGAAATTCAAAATACTTATGAGATAGATTATTTTCATAGAATGGCTTACAGTGCAGCAAAGGCTTTAACCGAAAATTTATATGTGGGACAACTCTATTCAGAAATCAAAAAAGTAATATCGATTAATATTGTGTATTTTGATTTGGGTCAAGGTAAAGATTATATCTATAAAGGCACAACTAATTTTCAAGGTTTACACGAAAAAGATACATTACAACTTTCAAACAGGCAAAAAAAGACTTTTGTTAAACAAAATATTGCCGACATTTTCCCCGAATATTACATTATTAAAGTTAATCAATTTAATGATGTGGCAAACGACACCTTAGATGAGTGGATTTATTTTCTAAAAAATAACGAAGTAAAAGACGAATTTAGGGCAAAGGGTTTGGCAGAGGCAAAAGAAGTTTTAGACATTATGCGTCTGAATAAGGAACAGCAGTATGGTTACAATCGTTATTTAGATTATTTGCACGTCAAGGCAAGTGAGGCTTTTTCTCTGCAAATTGAGGCAGAAGAAAAAGTAAGAAATCAAAGGTCGGTTGAAATAGCCAAGAGTTTGTTACAAACTTCACTTACAAATGAAGAAATTGCAAAACATACAAGTTTAAGCCTTGAACAAATAGAAGCACTGCGAAACACAAAAGAGTAAAATTAGCAACAATAAATTACAAAAGATTACCTAAAGATTACAAAAACTTATGCAAGATATTACACAACAATTTGCAACTTTTGAGGCAAGCCTACATGGGCAGTCCAAAGCAGATATACACCATATACGCAAACAAGCATGGACTACGGTAGAAAAATTAGGTTTTCCAAGCACCAAGCATGAAGAATGGAAATATACAAACCTAAAAAATCTACTTGCAAAAGAATACAAAATTGTAGATAACTATACACCTGCTGCTGATTTTTCAGAAAAAATACTACAATTAGAAAATCTAAATGAAAATGTATTGGTATTTGTGAATGGTTGTTTTATACAAGAACTTTCAAAAATAGAAATAGATACAACAAAAATTATTGTCGAAAATTTGGCAGTTGCTATGCAAAAATACCCTACTATAGTAGAAAAATATTTTGCAAAATATGCCTCTATCGAAGACAATACTTTGACAGCCTATAATACTGCATTTGCACAACAAGGCGTATTTATACATATTCAAGCCAATACAATCGTAGAAAAACCTATTTTTATTCAATTTATTACCGACACAAGTCAAGCAAATGTTGTAGTACAACCTCGCAATTTGGTAATTGTCGAAAAAAATAGCAGTGCCACCATTGTAGAAAAACATAGAAGTTTTGGCAATCATTCGGGATTTGTAAATTCGGTTACAGAAATTATAGTAGGACAAAATGCCGAAATAGACCATTACAAATTACAAAATGATGCAATTACCGTATCTACGATTAGCAGTACCGAAGTTTTTCAGGCAAAAGATAGTCGTTATACCAATACAACCATAAGTTTGAACGGAGAGTTGATTCGCAATAATTTACATATAGCTATTGCAGGGGAAAATTGCGAAACAACGATGAACGGATTGTTTGCACCAACAGGCAAAACACATATAGATAACCATACGTTGGCAGACCACCAAAAACCAAATTCAGTGAGTCACGAATTATACAAAGGTTTGTTAGATGGCAATGCCACAGGAGTTTTTAATGGTAAAATTTTTGTACGCCAAGATGCACAAAAAACAAATGCCTTTCAATCTAATAAAAATATTTTACTTTCGCCAAACGCAAGTGTCAATACAAAACCACAGTTAGAAATTTGGGCTGATGATGTAAAATGCTCGCATGGTTGCACAACAGGTGCTTTAGACGAAGAACCTATGTTTTATCTTCGTGCAAGAGGCATTCCCGAAACAGAAGCAAGAGCCTTATTAATGTTTGCATTTGCAGAAGATGTTTTGGTGCGAATAAAAATTCCTGCTTTACGTAGTTATGTAGAAAAAGTAATTGCAGAAAGATTAAAAGTAGAAGTTTTGTAAAATACGCTGCTTCATAGAAGTTGCATAAAATGTACCGCACCCTTTAGGGTGCAAGGTTTTTGATAGATTTTTTGGTAAAATATTTGAAAATCCCTTAAGTTCGTTATACATTTGTAAACTATAAAGAGAAATCGTATGAGCAACATCAAACAAGTAGATGCACCCGCAGGCTACGAGGGACAAGGTTTTTTTGCAACAGGTTTAGACCAAGTAATTGGTTTGGCAAGAGCAAATTCCTTATGGCCACTTCCTTTTGCAACTTCGTGCTGTGGCATTGAATTTATGGCAACTATGGCTTCCACTTACGATATTGCACGTTTTGGCTCTGAAAGACCAAGTTTTTCGCCAAGACAAGCAGATTTGTTGATGGTAATGGGAACTATTGCAAAAAAAATGGGACCTATCGTAAAACAAGTATATGAACAAATGGCAGAACCACGTTGGGTAATTGCAGTAGGTGCTTGTGCTTCGAGTGGTGGAATTTTTGATACCTATAGTGTTTTACAAGGCATAGACAGAGTAGTACCTGTAGATGTATATGTACCAGGTTGCCCGCCAAGACCAGAACAGATTATTGAAGGACTAATGAAAATCCAAGAATTAGCAAAAACAGAATCTTTACGCCGCCGTCATTCCGAAGAATATCGGTTGCTTTTAGAATCTTATAACATCAAATAACAAATAGAAAATTTTTATACTTGTGAAATATAACAAAAATAGTACAAGTATAAAAATTCTTCTAAAATTAGAAAATCATTACACAAAAAATTAAAAAATTATGTGGTTGCCTTTTGGCTTTATACGTTTTTTTTTGTTTTTTGCCTTAGGTATTCTCACTGCTGTATATTTTCCGAGTTTTGAGCCAAATGCTTTTTATATTTTTTTAGGAATTACTTTTTTAGGTTTAGCAACGTGGTTGGCAATTCGTGCCGAAGTACGCCGTAGTGTTGCAAATATTTTTGGCATTGGTTCTCTGTTGTGTCTTTTTTTGTTTGGATTTTCCTACACACAACTACAAACCGAAAAAAATCAACCAAATCACTTTAGTCGTTTTCAACCTTTAGCTTTTTACGAAGTAGTAATCTATTCCGAATTACAAGCCACCAAATCAGGTTACAAAGCCGAAGGACATATTACCAAACTAAGCACCGATACAAGTGCAAGCAAATGGCAAACTGCAAGCGGAAAATTAATGTTATATTTTGCCAATGCAGATAGTATTCGCACAAAACTCACTTACGGTAAACACTTGATAGTCAAGGGAATACCTACCGAAATTTTGCCACCAATGAATCCCGAAGAATTTGACTACCGCAATTATATGGCAAATCTTCAGATACATTATTATCATTTTATTAGCAACAAAGACTTTGTAATAATTGGTGAAAGTTCTCTCAATCCTTTTGTAAAATATTCGACAGAAGCCCGAAATTATTGCGACAAAATTCTCCGAAAATATATTCCCAATGAAGATGCCTACGGTTTGGCAACAGCTTTAGTATTAGGCATCAAATCCAGCTTGACAGACGAAATAAAAAATTCCTATTCCAATAGCGGAATTATGCACATTTTGGCAGTTTCGGGTATGCACATTACCTTATTGTTCAATATGATGATGGTTTTCTTGAAACCACTAAAAAATAATCGCAAAACCAAATTATATGTTTTAGCTTTTGCATTAGTTATTTTATGGTTTTATGCCTTCATTACAGGACTTTCTGCCTCTGTTTTACGTGCTGTGGTAATGTTCACGTTTGTATTAGGTGCAGATTTTTTTGCTCGCAAAATCAAAATTTACAATATTTTGGCAGTTTCGGCATTTACGATGTGTTTGCTTGACCCTTATATTTTGTTTGATGTTGGATTTCAGTTGTCGTATTTGGCAGTTTTGGGAATTGTGTTTTTCCACCCACTATTGTATCAATGGATAACTATTCCTTTTCCAAGCAAACGAAAAAAAGAACATACATTTATGTATTGGTGTAGAAAATCTCCTTCTTGGGTTTTGGATAATATGTGGCAAATTGTTTGTGTATCTATTGCTGCACAAATTAGCACTTCACCTATAGCATTATTATATTTTCACCAATTTCCAAATTATTTTTTGCTTGCCAACTTATTCGCTATTCCTATTTCTACCTTGATTATGTATGGCGAAATACTTTTATTATTACTTTCATTTTGGAATTTTGCAGCTACATATATTGGCTGGGCAACCGAAAAACTCATACTTTTCTTAAATTTTGGGGTCGAAATTATAGAAAAAGCACCATTTTCTATTACTTCAGGTATTCATATTTTTGCTTGGGAAACGTGGTTGTTATATTTGGTTATTGTATTACTTGTTTTGTTATTTTATTTTCGAAAATTATGGTATTTCACTTCGGCATTTGTATTGTTGTGTGTTTGGTGTATTTTTCAGTTTTGGGAATATTTTGCTCAGCAGCAACAACAAAATTGGATTATTTATCAGACTCCCAAAGCAAATTGTGTAGAAATAAATGTAGGTAATAGCAGTATTTTTATTGCAGATTCTCTCTTGGCAACCGACAAAAATAAGGTAAAATTTCATACTGCCAATTATCAATTTAAACGAAGTGTTACAGATATTTTTCCAATTTCTATCGAGCAAAATGCTTGGAAATATACAGAAAATAGCTTCGTAAAAAATCTAATGGCAAATAGCCTCGAAACCGAAAATTTTAGATTATTTGTTTTTCGGGGGCAGAAAATCTTGTGGCTAAAGACCAAAATGCCTATTTCCGCCATTCCATTGGCAGATTTTTGGCTCATTACAGACAATAATTTCCCAAAATTTCCAAAAACAATGCTACAAGATTCTACTACTATTTTATCTATTCATAAGCCTAAAAAAATTATTATCAATGGTTCAAATAAATATTACCAACTACAACAATTCAAAAAAATAGCCAAACAATACAATTTGCCTTGTCATTTTACACAAGAATCTGGGGCTTTTGAGATAAAATAATGATGCTTTATTCCTTATTAAATATACTTTCCAAGTTTTGACCCGCAGTGGAACTGTTGGAAAGTATTGTTATTTTCAACAAAATAATTTAGCATATAAAATTTTTAAAAATTATATAAGCAATAGAGTTTATGAATAATTTGTATAATAGACTTTATTCTGTTTTTAAGTAGTTGAAAATCAATAACTTGCACAGAGTAAGTTGTCCCCAACTAAAGTCCAATGCTATTAAGCTAAGAAAAATATTTAAACTGCCTTTTTAGCCCTGTAAGGGCGACATATTTATAGCAAAAACAGTCCCAACTCCTCAAAGTGCCGTAGGCACGAAACCTATTTCG
>JBIKRY010000316.1:0-5342 GCA_044348925.1 Bernardetiaceae bacterium | reverse complement strand
AATAGCAGACTGTAAAAAGTTTGCTATTTTTCTATCCTTTCCTTTCCTCCAAATAAAGTATAATATTTTGAAACAAATCCACTACAACCCCGCCCAATTAGCCTTTTTCACCGTTTTAGCCCAAATCACCGTATTAATTTTTGGACGTGCCACAGGCAAAACAGAAGGCTGCACCTCTTTATGGTTGCTCAATAATTTACTTTCCTTAGCCCGCAGCACAGGGGGCTTAATTGTACCTGATTATGAAAATGCCGATAAAATCTTAGCAGGTATTTACAAAGGTTGGGAAAAATTTGGCTACATAGAAGGCGTGCATTATATTATTGGAAAAGTTCCGCCCAAAAGTTGGAAAAGAGCCTACAATGCCCCAAGAAGTAAAAGAGGTTATAAAAACTATATCAGCTTTTACAATGGTTCGGGTTTTTATGTCTTATCTGCCAAATCCAAACACAACGGAGCTAATTTAGATTGGTTGGCTTGCGAAGAAGCAAGACTAATTCCAGAGCCTTTTTTCAGAGAAATTAACTTGACGGTTAGAGGTAATGAAGATGTTTTCGGTTACAGTTCTTTGCACGGTTCGAGATTATTTGTAACAGATATGCCCCGAAAACCCACAGAACAATGGGTTTTTGGCTTTGAACAAAATGTAGAACAAAATTTTGTAGATACGATTAGAGATGTACAAAGACTCATTATGCACAATGAACAACTTTATACAGGCGTAGTCGCCAACAGTCCAGAGGCTTTGCAGCTTGAAAATGAAGTGGCAGAACTCAAAGCAGCTTTAAACGAATTGCGTAAAGGAACTGTTTATTATGGTTATGCCTCGACCTTAGATAATATTGAGGGAATTGGTTTTAGGGCTTTGTTGGCAATGAAACAAACTTTATCCGATTTTGATTTTGATGTTTCGGTGCTTAACAAAAAACCTTCCTTAGCCCAAAATGCTTTTTATCCTTTGTTTTCGCAAAAGCACATACAAAACCTTGTTATAGATGCCGATAAGCCCTTAGACATTGCCCTTGATTATAACAGGGCTATTCGTTCCTTAGTGGTAGGACAGGAAACAAACAGTGCTAAAAAGTACCACATTGTAGCAGAGCTTTACAATTTAGGTAATCAACCTTTCGAGAATATTATTGCAGATTTTGCCAAACAATTTGCCACACACAGAAACAAGGCAGTGTATTTCTATTATGATGCCACTGCAAAGCAAGGGCGAAACCCACTTAATCAAGATATAGATTACCAAATGAAAGTGCTAACAGAACTCAAAAAGCACCGTTGGAATGTGATTTCTAAGCCCATAGGCAAGCCCACAACGCAACAAGAAAGGTATGAGTTCTTTATAGATTTGTACGGAGAAACGCAAATAAGCTACCCTAAAATAGCTATTAGCAAAGAATGTAAATGGTTAATAGAAAGTATCAAACTCACCGAATCTGCCAACAAAGTCAATAGCAAAGGCGAAACTATCATCATCAAAATCAAATCAGGCGAAACCAACCCCAACATAGAACAACGCAGCCAACCTCACTTAGCAGATGCAAAGGAAATGATATTGGTTGGGAAGTTTTACAGACCTCTGAAACGAAAAAGAGAATTGGTAATTATCTAATTAAGCAACGTCTTAGGAAACTAAGACGTTTTTTTATTTCCAAACAAGGCAGCTACCAACTTGCACAGAAAAAATATAAGGCATTCTTAGTAGGGGACTTTTTTGCTTTTCTTTGTAAAGTATAGCAATAAAGCCTATTACAAGCTATTACAATGCTTTAGCAATACGCAACAAGCAAAAGCATATAAAAACCTTACTTTTATGTTATAATTGCTTAAAACTTACATAATAATCAATTAACAAGCTAAATCATATACCACCAACCGCAACACCGCAACTGCGAAAAATATACAGGGCATCCCGCCGTTTGCTACGCAAAACACGCATTTTTTTTACAAAAAAATGATTTAATTACTTGATAATCAATGACTTATAAAAAAATTTACTTACATATATTTTAGGCAAAATTATAGGAAATTCCAATAATTTAAGATAAAAGTAGGGAGTAGAAAAGTTTAAAAAGTTGATTTTAACAAAAAAACTTACATCATATCAATAAGTATTTTTATGAATATTTTGTAACTACTTGATAATCAAGTAGTTATGTATAAAAATATTTGCAAATATTTTTGTAATTGTATGATAATCAACAAGTTATGTTTTTTAGTCTTATAATTTTGTGTTATATTTGTATATACAAAAAGGGAGATAAGTAAACATCAAAAGCTAATTTTATTAGTCCCTTATTGTTATGTCTAAATTTTAACAAATTAATCATTTACAAAATGAAAAAGAACGGAAAAAACAACGGTAATCCTCTTAAGGATATGCCCAATGTTCATGTTGTGCAAATTGACAACGAACAAAACCGAAAACAAGCAGAACAGGAAAAATCTAAAGTGCCAGGCACAGTACAGGAGTTTTGGGAAAGTTTGACACCAAAAGTGCAAGAGGAAATTATAGAAAGTCAAGAAGTTAATGTGCAAATAGAAATTGACCTCGAGGAATTAGGAATCGATGCCTATGAATTTGCAGACTATGTTTTTTTAACCATAGCACCACAAAGAGAACAGGCAGAACAGACAAAACTCGAACAGGAAGTAATCGAAGTACAGGAATTAACACAGGAAGTAAACGAAATCACAGAAGTAAACACAGCAAACGAAATTTTAACCCAAACCCCAACAACCGAAATTATGCAAACAGAAAAAGTAGTAAACGAAACTGTAGCAACAGCAACAACGGTAAATAATACGCAAAATGTTGTTAATCAACAAGTTACAAATATTATTGTAGAACAACAAAAACCAATTTTTAAAATGTCTATTGCAGATAAAATAGCAGAGGCAAATAAAATGTTAGCTATTGCACACAAAAAAGAACAGACCGAAAATCTACTAAAAGATTTTTATGGTTATCTAAACGCCAAAAAAGATGGCGATAATTTCACCTTACAGTCGGCGGATAAACTTTATAAATTTACAACCCCTAACCAAGAATTAGTCGATGAAGTAAATAATGTGCTTGAAAAGTTTTTGAAAAACAAAATTTCAAGTTTTGAAATGCAATTACAAAACTTTCAATTAGTTTAAAAATGGAAAAAACAGAAAAAAAACCTAATGTTCGCAAGCAAGAGCTTATAGAATTATCTGCAAAACTCAAAAAGTTAGTAGATTTAGGAAAATTTGAAAATATTAACAAAGCCATTTTACACCATTATAAAAGTAAAAACGAGGGAATTATCGAGTTTAATACCTTTAAACAATGGACAGAACAGGGCTTTAGGGTTAAGAAAGGCGAAAAAGGTTATCCAATTTGGACAAAGCCAATCACCAAAGAAGGGAGAGCCGAACAGCCAAACCCCGAAACCCCCGAAAATGGATATAATTTTTTTAGTATGTGCTACTTATTTTCAAATTTACAAGTAGAAAAAATGTAAAAAGTAAAGCCGTAATTGCTTGATTTACAAGGTTTTAAATATGTTCGTTAGAAATTTCCTTAGAAACATCGTTTTACCTTAACCAAAGAAACTGTTTGAAAGCGAAACAACAAAAAACGTAAGGGAAAGCCCGAAAGGGAAACCTTGCGTATTTTTGTCGCCAAAAAAGGATTTTTGCTTGTTTTGGAGATTGGCGGAAAATTAAAATATAAAATAATAAACACAAAAAGTGGTTTATATTTTAATTTCCCGCCAATCTCCAAAACAAGCAAAAGAGTCGTCCATTTTGACAAAAACAAAAAAAGCAAAACAAAAAGAGTCGCATAAAATAAAAGTTCTATGTTTGCTTTTTTCTTATTTTCGTCAAAAGCCCATACCTCCAAAAATAATTCTACCTAAAAAAAATCTACCAAAAAATCTAAATAATTTGTAAGTTATTTCGTTAAGTTATAATATTGTGCAAAGTTTTCTACAAGATGATGACCATTGAACAATATATCCAAAATATCAACGCAGCTTATAAAAGAGGAACTGCAACGGAACATACCTACAGAGGGGATTTAAAACAACTCATAGAAAGCATTATTCCTGATATTGCAGCCACTAACGAGCCGAAACGCATTGCTTGTGGGGCTCCTGATTATGTTTTGACGAGAAAAGATATTCCAATTGGATTTATTGAGGCAAAAGATGTAGCAGATAAAGACTTAGAGGGTGCTAAAAAAACGGGCAATAAAGAACAATTTGATAGGTATAAAACCTCTCTCAATAACCTTATTTTTACGGATTATTTAGATTTTCATATCTATAAAAACGGTATTTTAATTACCAAAATTGCCATTGCAGAACTCAAAAACGGTGCTATTGTACCTTTGAAAGAGAATTTTGCAACCTTTACCAACCTACTCAAAGATTTTTGTTCGCAAATTTCCCAAACCATTACAAGCCCTAAAAAGTTAGCGGAAATGATGGCAGGAAAAGCAAGGTTATTGGCTGATGTCATAGAAAAAGCCTTGCTAAGTGATGAAGATACCCAAGAAAATTCTACGCTCAAAGACCAATTACAAGCATTTAAAGAAATTCTTATTCACGATATTAGCCCAAAAGGTTTTGCTGATGTCTATGCTCAAACTATTGCTTATGGTATGTTTGCAGCACGTTATCACGACCCTACATTACCTACTTTTAGCAGACAAGAAGCATACGAATTGATACCTAAATCTAATCCTTTTCTCAAAAAACTATTTGGTTACATTGCAGGATTAGATGTAGATGACCGTATCAAATGGATAGTTGATGATTTAGTAAATATATTTTTGGCGTGTGATGTCGCAGAAATTCTGAAAGACTACGGAAAAAACACCAAAATGGAAGACCCAATTATCCATTTTTACGAAACTTTCCTAAGTGAATATGATGCAAGTTTACGCAAAGCTCGTGGTGTTTGGTACACTCCTGCACCTGTGGTAAATTTTATTGTTAGGGCTGTTGATGATATTCTAAAAACTGAATTTGATTTGCCACAAGGTTTGGCAGATACTAGCAAAACCAAAATAAAGACTATTCAAAAGGGCAAAGCAGTAGAACAGGAAGTACACAAAGTGCAAATTCTTGACCCCGCAACAGGTACAGGTACTTTTTTAGCCGAAGTAGTTAAACACATTCACAAAAAATTTGTAGGACAACAAGGAATTTGGACTAATTACGTAGAAAATCACTTGTTACCACGTTTGAATGGGTTTGAGTTGTTAATGGCTTCTTATGCAATGGCACATTTGCAATTAGATTTATTATTGACCGATACAGGCTATAAAACAAACTCTAATCAAAGGCTTAGAGTTTATC
>JBIKRY010000315.1:0-5361 GCA_044348925.1 Bernardetiaceae bacterium | reverse complement strand
AGCCACGAACTTAATTTGTCGGACTATGCAAGTGGTACGTACATTTTGTTGTTAAACGTGGACGGAAAAACCGCAGTGAAAAAAGTAGTGAAACAGTAATTTCATTAGTGAAAATGATACATTGGCAATGGTGCTTTTTGCACTTTGCCAATCGTATTTTTCGTAACTTATTTAGTTCAATTTCATTTAATAATCGTAAAAAATGCCTACTTATACAAAAATTCGTCCTCGTGTTAGTGGAATTTGTATCTTAGAGGAACAAATTTTGTTACTCAAACACAGTCCAAGTTTTAAATTACCATATTTTTGGTTACCTCCTGGAGGTGCTATAGAAGCAGGCGAAACAATGGAAAAAGCATTAGAAAGAGAATTTTTAGAAGAAACAGGGCTTGAAATTGCAGTAGAAAATTTATTATTTGTCAATCAATACATAGAAAATCCAATACACGCCATTGAGTTCTTCTTTCGTGTTTCAATAGTTGCAGGTAGTTTACAAAAAGGATATGACCCTGAATTAGCAAATGACAAACAAATTATCAAAGAAATAGCTTTTTTAGATTTTCCTACCATTCAACAAATTCCTAAACTCTATATACATAATCTTTTTTGGAATTGTAAAAGCCTCGAAGACATATTTTCTATGCAAGGTATATATAGTTTGATTAGATAACTTATTTATTTGTTCGTTTGTTTGCTTAATTTTTTAAGCATATAATCTTCATTTACTAACTTTATTTTGCAAAATAGCGTAAAATTCCTTTGTAATATGCTTCTGCTACTTGTTCTACCCTTTTGGCAGGCTTATTATTTTCATTATTTTTGTGTAATTCTGTCAGTTCAGTTTCGCAATCTTGATACATACTTTCACCGTATGCAATCGGACTATTTATGAGGCGACACAAACCCAAATTACGTGCATACACCCCCAAATCTACATAAATACTTGCTTTATTGAGATAGGCAAGTGCATTTTCGGCAGGTATTGCAGGTACTTGTAGAGTTTCGACAAACTCTTGTTGAATAAATTTTGCTAATAAAATAGACCTTTCCAAATTACCTAATAACAATAATTTTAAAAATGCCATTCTATCTATAGGCTCTGCTAATTCTCTTTTAAGAAAAGAACCTGGTACAAAAGTCATACTATAATTTCGTTTGGTTGGCATATTCCACTGCGTTTTTTCCGCATCTGCGTTGTAGTGTATTACCACCGAAATATCCGCATTAAAGTCATTTATTTTCTTCATTCTATCCCTAAAATCTTCGTGCAAAAAATAAGTTTCATATACATCTCTATCCCAAATATTTTTTAAAATATTGTCCTTTTTTTCTACAGTTATTGTTTTGTTTGCTACATATTTTTCTAAAACTTTTGGCAAACTTTCTTTCAACCAATCTTTATATAACTTTCCTGAAGCCGTTTGATTTGGCAAATTTCTTGTCAAAATTACTTCAGCACCTGCGTTTTCTAATTTTTTTTGTAACAATTTGGCAGTAGTGAGAGTCAAGTCCCCTTCACAAAAAGTATATGTTTTTTCTTTCCATTTTATTTCGATAAAACGACTTTCTAATTTAGCTAAAGTCATTTCTCCTGCAATATGTCCTGGGTCTATGGCTATTTTTTTGCCTAATAACGGTTTTTCTTTGCTTGGAAATAAGACTTTGGACGGGGTGTAATTGGTTAAAATCACTTTTTTTTGTGTCCAAGTAAAAGGTTGGTCTTTTTTATCCAAATATATTTTTAATTGTGTATCCACGTCTGCGTGCAAAATAAGATTACTAAATTCATCTATTTCGTCCCAAAAAATAAAACATTCTGCTTTCCCTGCTTTTTTATTTTTTTCGGAGCTAAAAGTGGCTACTCCTTTGGAAGATATTTCGAAATATTGTTCTAATTCTTTGTGTTTAATAAGGTAATTGTTTGCAATAGCCGTATATTTTTTTTGCAAATCTGCCACTGCAAGTTGTGCAAAAAGAGTAGAAGTAGATGCCAAAAAGCTACAAATAAAACAGATGATTAATTTCATAGAAAAGATAATAGATTGTATATGTAGTAAAAAAACGTAAAAATATGTTTTTTACGTTTAAGTAAATAAACAAATTTAAGGTTAGGTTTTTATTTATCTAAGTGTCTGCTTATCAAGACTTAGATAGTATTTCCTAAAATAAATATATTTTTATTTTGTATTCTTATTTATTTTGATTTTTATTTTCAAAAATAAATATTTTTTTTACAAAGCAATACACATTTGTATTAAAAATTCTTTTGAAGTTTGAATGCAAAGCATTTATTATCTAATTTTAAGGCATAGAAAATTTTAAACCATGAAAACTAAAAATTCCCCAAGCCCTAAACTAATAGAAAATGTAGATTTTTATATGGAAAATGGCTTTTTTGTGATGACCGAAAAATATTTAAAAGAACGAGGATTTTGTTGCAAAAACGGTTGTAGGCATTGCCCATTTGGATTCAAAAAAGAAAAAAAATGATGCTGTAAGTTGCTTTAGTAATAGCTATCAAACAATAATATGAGTGCCATTTTTAGACTTTTCAATTCTTAAAGACTTGGAAAGTCTTGATTATCAATTAGTTACATAACTTCATTTAATAAACATAACTATTTTATTTTCAGTTACTTATAAAAAATAGCACTCATATTGAAAGAAATTAATATTTTATCTATCTTATTTCATAGCTATTGCTTAGATAAAATAAATACACTTAAAATTTTATCCAAATCAAATTACATTTTATTAAAGTTTATCCACCAAATAAGCAATTTGTACGACTGGCAAATAAATAAATGAGCCAAACATCATCATCAAAGCAGCTTTGTTGGTGCCTGTTTTCATCAAATAGAAAGTTTGAGCCAAAAATAAAATACCAAAACAAGTAGCAATAATAGCCGAAGTAGTACCTGCAATGCCAAATTGTGCGGGCAATAAACCTAATGGAATAAGGAATAAAGTATAAATCATTATTTGAAATGCAGTATTTACATTTTTTTCACCAGGAAGCATTTTAAAACCTGCATTGGTATAATCCTCATGAGCCACCCAAGCTATAGCCCAAAAATGTGGAAATTGCCAAATAAATTGAATACCAAAAATTACTAAAGCCTCTATACCAATATATCCGCGCATAGCAGCCCAACCAATTAAAGGAGGTAAAGCCCCAGGGAATGCACCAATTAACACACAAAATGGCGAAACTCGTTTCATAGGTGTATAAACAAAAGCATATAATACTAATGAAAATACAGATAAAGCAGCCGAAATTGGATTAACAAAATAAGCTAACAAGACAGTACCTACAATACCTAAAATAATTGTAAAAATAGTAGCTTCTTGTACCGATAAAGCACCCGTTGCCAAGGGTCTAATGGCAGTTCGTTTCATCAGTTTATCATATTCTTTCTCTATAATTTGGTTAATAATATTAGCAGAGCCTGTTATCAAAAAGCTACCAATACAAAGCCATAACAAACGCCATGTGTCTATAGATAATTCATTAGGAGTTGCTAATGCAAAACCAAATGCTCCCGAAAAAACTACTAACATAGTTAGCCTAAACTTGAGCATAATGATATATTGCTTTACTTTGAAAGCAAATGAGGGTGCAGAAATGCTGGTAGTGTTGTTCATACAGATAAAACTTATTTTGCGGGTGCAATGTTAGAAAAAAAAAGTCAATTTTCTTCTTTTTTTGTTACCACAGTTCGAATAAATAATCTTTCTTTTGCATTATAGGCATTAGAAATTACAGTAATAATTTTGGTTTGTTGTCCCTCTTTGCCTTTGGTATCAAACCGTACCAAAATTTCGCCTTTTTCGTTTGGTAAAATCACTTTTTTTGTCCATTTACTTGCCGTACAACCGCAAGTAGTGAGTACATTAGCAATAGAAAGAGGTTTTTTGCCAATATTTTGAAAAACAAAAGTGTATTCTAATTTGTCGCCTTCGTAACTTGTACCAAAATCGTGGCTTGTTTCTTCAAATTTGATTTGTGCTACAGAATCTGCCACTGCTATTTTTTGTCCATAGACCGAATTGGTAAATAAGCACAGTAAAAAGCCTAAAATTATATAAAAATATGATAACATAAATAATTAAATTTATTTTTTTAGTCTAAGAGTAAAGGAAAGTCCTGCGGTTAGGTTGCTACCATTGGTATTAAATATTTTTGGTTGCACTTGTAAGGATAAATCATCAGAAACATCAAACCTTTTTAGGTGTGCTGTAGTAGCTGCTTCTGCCATATTCAAGCCATAAATTACCAACAATAGAATAATATTGTAATCTCTTTCTCGCAATGCCCTATCACGTTGTGCTTTCATTTGGTCGGCATTATAACTTGCATAACGAACATCTACTACAGTTAGAGGATTATTATCTTTTGAATACAAAAAATTATCTCGGAAGTTAATATATTCGTTTTGTGTAGTATATAAATTATAACCTACTAACGCAAAAGCACCATAAAAAATAGGTAATTTTGCCCACCACCACGATTTATTATAGATTTGTCCTGCCCCTGGTAAAGCAGCCGATAACAAAGTAGCACGTAAAGCATTACTCATCGGACGGCGAATTTGTTTTTGTAGGCGTGCTTTTTTTAGGGAATCTTTATAGAATACTTTGCGAAGTTTGAGGGAATCTTTGATATGTTGTTCCTCTAAGCGGAGCAAAGAATCATAATCTTGTGCATATAAAACAGGCGAAAAACCTATTAAAAATAGAAATAAAAAGATTTTTACTAACATAAAACAGTATTTTGTCTATCAACTTGATTATATTTTCACAAAGGTAACAACTTAGTCGGAATTATGGCGTTAATAAATCATAATAATCTAAAGTCTATCTGTGTTGTTATCCTAAAAATATTTTTACCTTTGCTTATATCTTGGCAAATTTTGTTTTTGTGCATTGTTTCTACAATGCTCTAAAGATAGTTTACGTTAATAAATTTTCTACTTAAATTATACTATTTTAAATTACGCTATTTCAAATTATATTATTTAAAATTTATTAGTTATTTATGCGAATTAATTATTTAGACAGTTTGCGGGGCATTGCTGCTTTGACTGTAATCATTTACCATGCAAATTGTTGGTTAGATTTTGTCAAAGACCCCTATATTCAAAGCCCTATTCCTACGCATATTCTAAATATTTTTTTTAGCGGAAACAATGCGGTTGCTATTTTTTTTGTGCTAAGTGGTTTTGTATTGAGTTTAAAATTTATTACCCCTAATATAATACAAGATGTAGCAAATGTACCAAGCAACAAAATTCATATTGGCGAATTTTTAGTTAAGCGTATTTTTAGACTATACCCTGCATTTTGGGCAGTTTTGTTGCT
>JBIKRY010000314.1:0-5363 GCA_044348925.1 Bernardetiaceae bacterium | reverse complement strand
TTTGCAATAAAACGGTAATTTGTGGGTTAGTTTGCATTTTTGTAGGGTTTTAAACAAATTTAGGGAAAAGTTTATGATTATTATTGCCATTTTTCAAAATAATCAGTTTCATTTTTATCCAACCATTCACGTTTTTTGACTAATTTATTATTTTGCAAAACATATTCAGCCATATCATACCCTAAAATTCCTCCATCTTTATTCATAGCAATAGTTTTTTCTAACTTCTTTATTTCTTGCAGAGTATCACTATTCCAATGATAAATGCTTTTTTCGTGTGTGCCAAAATTTCCACCATCTGCCCAAGCTATAATGGATTTGTTTATAGGCAAAATAGCAATCCTATATGTTGAATAAAGACATAGCTTAGTAATGCCTTTTTTTTGTGAATTAAGCATTAAAAATTCGTAACATTTTACATCTCTGCTTGCATTTTTTATGGTATAGACAAGCATAAAATCTTTTTGGTTATCGAAGTTTATATCTTCCTTTCGAATTGTATCTGGTACATACATTGCCATTTCATCAAGCAAAATACTATCTTTCAAAACCCATTTGTCAATGTAAAAATGAGCAATGTAAAGAGTATTTGGATAAATAATGCTATCATTTTCTATGGCTTCACCGTGAATACTAATAAAAGCAAAGGTTTCGTAATTTTGTGATACAATATTAACCTGTGTTACGTGATGATTGTAACTTGTATCTTGTAAAGATTTGTTTTGATTAAGCACGGACATTGCACTATCTAAAAAATATTGCATAGTATTTCTATCTCCTTGATTACCAACAATTTTATTTTCAATTTTCCCTTGCCCACACGCAAAGAAAAATCCTATAAATATAAAAACAAAAATATGTAAAATGTTATTTCTGACCTCTTGGAAACTTGGTTTTTGTGGTGTCATATTGGGTTAAGGTTTTTATAGCATTTTCCAAAAATTAAATAGAGTTATTTCTTTATCATTCATTACTTTATCTCTGTACCAAAAGCAAATTATGTATTTGTGTAAATATGGTAAAATTCGCCAAATAAGACGTAACAACAAATAAAAGGGTAAAATAAAAGGCAACCAATACCATTTAACTTTTGGAATAAAAATGACTTGTTTTTTATATTGTAAATACTGCTGAATGAGATATTCTTTTTCAGATACTCCCTTTAAACCTGCCTTGTTAATTGCCTGATAATCATAGAAAACTTGATAGAGTGATTTATCTTTTTTATGGACAATCCAATCATAAGAACCTCCATATTCGTAAGTTGATACAGGTTTGTCATTATACAAACGATATTCATAATCTCGTTGCAGAGTTACCCAATAACCAAAATCTAAATCCTCTATTGTCGCAATATGTAAGGTACTTTCATTGCATATTTTTCTATAGTAATTTTCCAATGATAGAAATTTTTTGTCAAATAATTGTGTAAGTTCTGCTTCTGTCATTCTTTATTTTCTTTTATTTTTTCAATAAGTTATTTCTCTCCTCTTGCAAAGTTGTTTTTTGTGCTGTGTGTCGTGTCATCATATTGGGTGCTTGTAACAGATTGCACGGTAGTACATAGCTCGGCTACGTACTACCATGCAACATAACTTACACAAAAGCCTTAAGACTAATATCCAAACTTTTTACAGAATGTGTCAAAGCACCAATAGAAATATAATCTACCCCACAGGCAGCAATATCCGCAATTTTGTCTATTGTAATACCTCCAGATGCTTCTACCAATGCCTCGTTTCCTATCAAATTTACCGCAAGTTTGGTAGTTTCCAAATCCATATTATCGAGCATAATCACTTCTACTTTTTCGACCAATGCCTCTTGTACTTCTTGCAAATTACGGGTTTCGACCTCTATTCGCAAATATTTGCCTGTTTTTGCGTGGTATCTATCTCGATATACTTTGGCTGCTTGTATTGCATTTTTGATGCCTCCTGCATAATCTACGTGGTTGTCTTTGAGCATAATCATATCAAATAGCCCAAAACGGTGGTTGGTAGCACCGCCTATCTGTACTGCCCATTTTTCTATAATTCGGCAATTTGGGGTAGTTTTGCGAGTGTCTAAAATCTGTGTTTTTGTGCCTTTTGTTTGGGCTACAGCTTTGTCGGTGGCGGTTGCAATGCCACTCATACGTTGCATACAATTTAAAACCAATCTTTCGGCAGTCAAAATAGACCTCGCACTTCCTTCTACTAACAAGCCAATATCTCCATATTTTACGGCATCGCCATCTTTCAACAACAAGGTTACTGCTAAATTTTCATCAGCACGTTTAAAAATCATTTTTGCTAATTCCAAGCCCGCAATAATGCCTTCATCTTTGATAATTAATCGGGCTTTGCGAATGGTTTCGATAGGAATGGCAGACAAAGACGAATGGTCGCCATCACCAACATCTTCCACAAATGCACTATCAATAAAATGATGGATATTTTCGGGGGTCAAATAATTATATTTTTCGTTCATAATTTTAAGTAGTTGTAAATTTTTAATTGTAAATTATCTATCTAATGTAAGTTGCGTAGTAGTACGGAACTCCAGTTCCGTAGATGATTTATTGCACCAATAAAATACTTTAGACCAAAATAAATAGATTTTTATCTAAAATATACTTGTTTCTACGACTGTACGTAGCTGGAGCTACGTATTACGCAACTTACATTATCTAATTGATTACCAATAACTTAAAAATATAAATAATCTAAACTAAACTAATTTCTGCGGATTACTTATATGTCAAAATGTAGCTTTTTGTATAAAGACAATTATATTTTTACTAAATTTATTATAAATTACCTTTCCAAACCCAATAAAAATAAATAGGCAACAAAAAACTTAGCCACATACTAAGGTAAGTTATTTTTGTAAATATTGTATTTTCGGTATGTTTATTTTTGGAAATAGGTAAATATTTTTCTTCTTTTTGTGCAATAATTTTGAAAATTAAGCAACTTCCAATTACATAATAAAAGCCAAAAAAAGCAAATCCAATGCCGCCATATTGCCACAAAAATAAGTCGTGTAAACAAAAGTGTGTAGGAACTCCATAAATATACTTGACAAAAAAATGTTGCAATGTCCAAATAGACAAAACAATATAACTAATTCCAAAAAATACTTGAAAAAATAGGGAAAAACGAAATATTTTGGAAAAAGATATTTGCAAGCATAAAAAACAAACTGCCCAAACTGCTAAAATAATATTAATTAAATTAGTGTTATTTGCAATAATTAAACTATTTGTATTTTGTCCTACAAAGGTCAAACTACAGCAAGTTACAATTCGGTCAGGCTCTATATTTGCAAAAAAACTAATTGCCAAATAAATATCTACAACTATGCAAGCAAAAGATGGAAATAGCCAATAATATTTTTTGGGACTGAGGGGATAATTGGGTTCTTTTTCTTCTAAAAATTGGTATATTAGAAAAATAATATACACTAAAATACTTAGGGATTTGAGGTATAGCAACGGATTTCCAAAGGCATTTGCTTGTAATACGCCTGCGGCACACATAGCACCTTTGATTAGGCTCGGCAGATGTGCATTGCTAAGAAACACAAATACAACTAAGCCTAAAATCTGAAAAATTAGAGCCACTTGTGCCAAAGTTCCCACCAAATAATTTTGTCTTTCAAGTTGTAATTGTGTTTCATCAGTTTTATTACTATCCCATTTTTGCAACATTTGTATTGCATAGACAGAGGCATAAGTTACCAAAAAAAGAGAACAAAATTGTAGTAAAAGCAAGCAAATTACCCAAATATCTGTAAGCATAGTAAAAATTTTATCGTAATTTTTGTTGCAAAATTAATTAATCTATCTTGCGTAGCAAAAATATACCTTATAATATTTTTAGGTTTTCTGCATCAAAATTTTAATGTAATATTCGTGTAATAAAATTCATTTTATTGCATAAATAAACAACACAGATTACACTTATTTTATTTTTATCTACACGATAATTCCCTATTTTTCTATTTTTCTATGTGGTTAAAATAATTTTTATGCGGAAAACCTATTATGTTTTAGCATTGCAATATTTTTTAACAAGCATAATAAATAGCACCACCACAAGTATCTTTTGTAGCTCCTGTTACGGTTTGCAAAGCATTATTTTCTTGTCGCCAACGCAATACGCCCAAAAAAGCAAAAATTAAAGCCTCTTTATATTGTATAATTTCTGCACTTGGCAGTATTATTTCTACTTCTGGTGCATATTTTTGTAACAATTCGAGCAAATAAAGATGAAAAGCACCGCCACCTGTTAGCAATATACTAATTTTTTTGTTGTTTTTTGGGTTATTTTTAGAAATATTTTTTGCAATTTGGTAGGCAATATGCTGCGTAAAACAAGCCAACAAATCATAAATAACTTGGCTATTTATTACTTTGTTTTCTGCATCTATGGCTCGTGTATCTTGCAAATGTTGTTGTAATAATGGCAAAATTTCCGTTGTAAGCCACTCTCTTCCCAAAGATTTTGGGGCTTTTTCTGCATAAAAAGCCAAACGGTTGAGTGTATCCAATAAGTTTTGTGTGGCTTGTACATTGCCTTTTCGAGCTATATTTCCGTCTATATCGTAGGCAAAACCCAAATAATTTGCCAAATAATTTAAGACAATATTGGCTGGGCAAATATCATAAGCTATGTATTTTTCTATACCATTATCACAAACACTGCTTGAAATATTGGCAAAACCTCCTAAATTTAAACAATAATCGTAGTCTGCAAACAAAAATTTATCTCCTATAGGCACAAGTGGGGCACCTTGCCCACCCATGGCAACGTCTGTAGTCCGAAAATCACAGACCACAGGCAGCTTACACAAAGCCGATAAAATAGCACCATTGCCTAATTGTGTAGTCAAATGTTTGTCAGGTTGATGAAAAACGGTATGTCCATGCGAGGCTATAAAATCAAATGGTATTGCTAATTGCTGTTCTTCCATAAATTGATTTACGGAATTTGCAAATAAATAACTAATTTCATTATTTAAGCATACGTATTCATACGCAGATAAATTATGTGCATTTTGCAACTTTTGCTGAAATGCTGTACTATATTCGACTGTTTTGGCAGCCAAAATAGCAAAATTCCACTTCCCATAGAGTAGTTCCAGACGACAAGCTGCTATATCCAAACCATCTAAAGATGTTCCCGACATTAAACCAATGACATGATAAACCATTTTTTTTGTTAGATAATAGAGTTTATGAATAATTTGTATAATAGACTTTAGTCTGTTTTTAAGTAGTTGAAAATCAATAACTTGCACAGACTAAAGTCCAATGCTATTAAGCTAAGAAAAATATTTAAACTGCCTTTTTAGCCCTGTAAGGGCGACATATTTAT
>JBIKRY010000313.1:0-5373 GCA_044348925.1 Bernardetiaceae bacterium | reverse complement strand
TATCGGCTTTGTTAGGTCGTATGCCTTCTGCGGTAGGTTATCAACCAACTTTGGCAACAGAAATGGGAGCTATGCAAGAACGTATTACTTCTACCAAACGTGGTTCTATTACTTCGGTACAAGCAGTATATGTACCTGCCGATGACTTAACTGACCCTGCTCCTGCAACAACTTTTGCCCACTTAGATGCTACTACGGTATTAAGTCGTAAAATTGCAGAGTTGGGTATTTATCCTGCGGTAGACCCATTAGATTCAACTTCTCGTATTTTGACTCCTGCTATTTTGGGTGCAGAACACTATAATACAGCACAAAGAGTAAAATTAATTTTACAACGATACAAAGAATTACAAGATATTATTGCAATTTTGGGTATGGACGAGTTGTCTGACGAAGACAAAGAAGCAGTACACAGAGCAAGACGTGTACAAAGATTCTTATCGCAACCATTCCACGTGGCAGAACAATTTACAGGCTTGAAAGGTGCATTAGTAGATATTAAAGATACTATCAAAGGCTTTAATATGATTATTGATGGACATTTAGACCATTTGCCTGAAGCTGCTTTCAACTTAGTAGGAACTATTGAGGAGGCTATTGCAAAAGGAGAGAAAATGATGGCAGATGCTAAAAAATAATTTAGCACAAGCTAAGTAAGTTAATAATTTAAAACCTTATTAGCTATAACTTTTGAAAAGTTATAACTAATAAGGTTTTTGTTTTTGTTACAATTAGTCTAATGAATAACATAACTTAGACCAAATTTAAAATGTCAGTATCAAAATATAAAACAAGAAATTAGGGTAAAAATTGGTAGTTTTTTGAAAAAATCTTTATTCTTTGATAAGTTTTTTCAAAAATATAATTTCTTCTTTTAGCATATTTACTTGGTCTTTTAGCAGTGCTACTTGTTCTTCATATAATTTCCGTTCTCTTTCAAAATTTTCGTTGTTATAAACTACTCCGTTTGCTGTATTATTATGTGTCATTGTCCCTACTAATAAAGCTGCTTTTTCATCAAATCCAAATAATTCTTGTATTTTTATACCTAAAATCTCACTTATTTGCTTCATTCTGTTCAAATTAATGTCTGTTTCGCCTCTTTCTATGTTACCATAACCTGTTTGACTCATTCCTAATTGTTCTGCCATATACTCTTGCGTATAGCTGCGAAGCTCACGAATTTTTTTAATTTTTTGCCCAATTTGCGGTTCTTCTGCTAAATTATCCTTTTTCATACTGCTAAAAATTAATTAAAAGTGCTATTTTTTTGTGAAAGTATAAGTAAAAATGCTAATAAGCAAATGTTTTTTGTGTTTTATTGTAAATTATACAATAAAAATTTATTTACCCAAAAATCCAAATGACACATAACCACACTTACCTACAAAATTTGCTAAATCTGCTTGGTTTTGAACATAAAAATTCCGCAATTTACTCAAAAACCTACGCACAACACCAGCATTATACGATAACAGTTAATTTTGAAACTGAAAAAATTGATTATCCAAAACCTATGATTTTGGGAGATAAAACCACGTCTAATTTTGAAGCAAGTGAAAATTTTGTAGTCTTAGAATGTGTCAATCGGTTATTGGAACAAGGTTACAAGCCCGAAAATATTAGTCTCGAAAAAAAGTGGAAACTTGGACACAATACTAAAGGCAAGGTAGATGTTTTTGTGCAATATCCCGAACATTATTTACCAAATACTGAAAAAAGCGGAGTGCCGCCCAATAGCAAGGCATTTTTATTGATTGAATGTAAAACTTGGGGAAAAGAATTTGATACTGAATTTAAGAATACTTGTGAAAATGGTGGGCAATTACTTTCTTATTTTCAACAAGAACAAAGCACAGAATTTTTAGTTTTGTATGCTTCTGTTCTAAAAGAGGATAAATTAATCTACACAAACAGAATTATAGAAGTCAAAGACGAATTTAAAGGCAAAAATAAAGCAGAAGTTTTTAAATATTGGAAAGATGAATTAGGGCAAATTTTTAAATACAATGGCATTTTTTCTGACGAATTTGAGAAAATAGAGCCCTACAATATAGATTTAAAACCGTTGAAAAAAAGAAATTTGGAAATATTAGGCGAGGGAGATAGTGGATATTTACACAATCAATTCTTAGAAATTCTACGTCACAATGTTGTTTCTGATAAGCCAAATGCTTTTAATAAAATGTTTAACTTAATTTTGGCTAAAATTTATGATGAAGGCAAAGATGATAGTGAAATATTAGATTTTCAAATACTTGGTAATCAAGATACAGATATTGATTTACAAAAACGTATCAATGATTTGTATAAAAATGCAATGAAATTTTATTTAGATAAAGATGTTACAGACTTTTCAGATAAGAAACTCAATAATTATATGAAAAGCACACTAAGTCGTGAAGAAAAACAAGAACTTATTAAAGATATTACAGAACTTCGGTTATATAAAAACCAAGAATTTGCTTTTCAAGAAGTTTTTAATCAAGAGTCATTTGAGGAAAATGCAAAAATTGTAAAAGAAGTAGTAAAATTATTGCAACCTTATAAATTACGATATTCACATAAACAACAGTTTTTAAGTAATTTATTTGAGTTATTATTATCAAATACATTAAAACAAGAATCAGGGCAGTTTTTCACGCCTGTGCCTGTGGCAAGTTTTTTGGCAAATTGCATACCTTTTAAAGAAATGATAGAAAAAAATATTGCAGAAAAGCAAATTAATTTTCTACCTTATTTAATTGATTATGCTTGTGCAAGTGGGCATTTTATGGTGGAGGCAATGGCAATTATACAAAAAATAATCAATGAAATAGACACCAAAGGTTTAAGAACCGAAATTAAGAAAGCTATTGAAAATTACCAAAATGCAGCTAATCAATTTGATTGGGCAGGAAAATATGTTTATGGTATTGAAAAAGATTACCGTTTAGCAAAAATAGCAAAAGTAAGTGGCTTTTTAAATGGTGATGGATTAGCTAATATTTTCCACGCTGATGGTTTAGATAGTTTTTCAGAAAGCAAACATTACAAAGGATTATTAAAACGTAATGATAAATCATTAGAAAATCCTGTTTTTGATGTTCTTTTGGCAAATCCTCCTTATTCTGTATCTGCCTTTATCAAAACTCTACCTAAGGTAAAAGAATGTTTTGAGTTATACCATCAAGATAATAATAAAAATAATTCACAATTTACGGATAAAAGCAAAGAAATAGAAATTTTATTTATTGAAAGAACTAAGCAACTTACCAAAGAAAACGGTTTTGTGGGCATTATTTTACCAAGTAGTTTATTGAATGGTGGAGTTTATGAAAGTGCAAGGGCAATGATTTTGGAGTATTTTCGTATCGTGGCTATTGTGGAATTTGGTTCGGGAACTTTTATGGCAACAGGCACAAATACGATTACGCTATTTTTGCAACGCCGAAATAATAACGAAATTACGCAACTCAAAAACCAAATTGATAAAATTTTTGCAGAAAAAAACTTGTTAGGTTTTGAGAAACAAGCAAGTTTGGAGGCATACATTACGCACACGCATAACGTAAGTGCAGCATATTATTTGACTTTTGTAAACCAAAATACCAATGAAGTTTTTGCAGCTACTGAATTATACCAAAATTATGTAAAATGGTATGAAAAATTAACGGAAACAGTCAATTTGAAAGACAAAATCACAAAATTAGAAACGAATTTACTCAAATTGAAAGTAAGCCTAAGCAAAAGTACCGAACAAGAAGCCGAAAAAACAAACATAAAAATTACAGAAACAGAAGCCGAACTTGCCAAAGCAAAAGCCGATTTAACACGTAAATTTTATGAAAAACTAACCGAGCAAGAGAAAGAAAAAATGACTTATTTTTTCTTAGCTTACGAACAAAAAACAATTTTAGTAAAAACAAATCCCAAAGGAAATAATGACGCAGAAAAAGAGTTTTTAGGTTATGAATTTTCTAACCGCAGAGGACACGAGGGCATTCGTATGTTTACAGATGCAGAAAATCAGCCTACAACAAAACTGTATCACGAAACCAACAGACAAGATTTTACAAAAGTGAGTAGCTATATTTATCAAGCATTTTTAGGTTTAAACGAAAAAAACCTTCAAAATTTGGCGGAGGAAAACGGACTTTCTGAAAACTTACAAATCCAAAATTTATATGAAATGATGAATTTTGAAAGCATCAGTTTTGACAAGGCAATAACTACGAGTTTTAAAAAAAAAGTAAAAACGGAAGTTAAAAGTAAGTGGGATTTGGTAAGATTAGGAGATGTTTGTAACATTAAAATTGGCGGTACACCAGACCGTTATAATCAAAATTATTGGCGTAATGGTATTCATCTTTGGGTTTCCATTGCTGATATGAATAAAAAAAATATTTTTGAAACAAATGAAAAAATCAATGATTTGGCAGTGCAAAAATCCAATGTAAAACTAATTAAGGCAGGCACAACTTTAATTAGTTTTAAACTATCAGTAGGCAAAGTGTCAGTAGCAGGTGTAGATTTATATACTAATGAAGCAATAGCAGGTTTAGAAATAGCCAATAACTATACAAAAGATATTTTAGATACTTTTTTATTTCACTATTTTAGCACCTATTCACTTGATAATCAAGATACTAATTTAAAAAAACTTGGCAAAGTTTTAAACTCAAAATATTTACAAGACTTAAAAATTCCTTTACCAGATTTCTCTGTTCAGCAACAAATCATTTCAGAAATTGAAGAAATAGAACAACAAGAAACTGCACAAAAAGAAAGAAAAGAAGTTTTGAAAAGTGAAATTGAGAATGTTGTTAATCAAGCATTTAAAGAATTTTCACTACAAACTCTAAGTAAAATTATTGAGTTACAGAACGGTAAAGGTTTAACGAAGTATAAACTTATCAAAGGAGATTTTAATGTTTTTGGAGGAAACGGTATTAATGGAAAACATAATGAATATTTGGTTGAAAATCCCACTATTGCCATTGGTCGTGTAGGTGAATATTGCGGTGCAATTCACGTAACAAATCCTAAATCTTGGATAACAGATAACTCTATGTATGTGAGTAATTTCTTAATTCCTATTGAATTAAAATATTTATATTTTATGCTTAAACATTTGAATTTAAGACAATATGCAAGTCAAGCAAGTCACCCAAATTTATCACAACCAACAATATTAAATAAAAAAATCCCTTTACCACCCTTAGCAATACAAACCCAAGTTTTAGCTAAAATAGCAATTTTAGAAACCGAATTAACCGAAATAGCTAAGTTTTTAGACACAGTAAAGGCAATGAAAGAAACAGTTTTGCAAAAGTATTTGTAAAGTAGCTATTAAAATTTTCTCTTGTTTATTGCAAACAGGAGAAATAAAAT
>JBIKRY010000312.1:0-5378 GCA_044348925.1 Bernardetiaceae bacterium | reverse complement strand
TAAAATAAGGGCTTTTTTAGGGATAAAACTTTTGGACATAAAATATTAACTTGCTTTAAATCATAGAAATATCAAAAATTGACCATTGAATTGCCAAAGTGGGAATTGCTGGTTTAGATTATCTTTATTTATAAATTACTGATAATCAAGTGCTTACATAGTTTAGCATTTACAATTAAAAACTTACAACTACTTATTGCTATGTAACAAAAGAAAACTAACTAGGTTTTCCGCATCAAAATTATTTTAACCACATAGTAACATAGATACATAGAAAACTATAAGTTAATGAAGGTACTATAAGTAGAAAAACTGTGTAAATCTGCGTATTCTGTGTTATCTGTGTTCAATATTGTAGCAGTAAGACGAATTTTATTACATAAACCTTACTTTAAAATTTTGATGCGGAAAACCTAAAAACTATTAACTTTTGTAGGAATTATGCAATAAAGATTTTTACTTTGTGAAAAACAACAAACATGAGAGATTTAAAATATTATTACGAACTTGTAGAAAAAGTTATTGCAGATTTAGGCGTAGATGTAAGTTCGACACGTGGCGACCAAGAAGGACAGTGGAATTTGCAAAAAGGAAATGTACCTGTGTGGGTAGATGTATTTTATGACGACAACAATAAATCTTCTTACATACAAGTAATGGCACCTATTACAGAAATACCTCTAACTAATAAAGATACATTTTATGAAGAAGTGTTAGACCTTTCGCATGATTTATTTGGAGTTGGCTTTACAAAATATGAAAACCATATTTACCTAAAATCTATCCGAGAAATTGAAGGTTTAGATGAAAGTGAATTTCGAGCTACTATGAACCGAATAGGTACATATTCTGAAGAATATGAAGCACATTTCAAAAAATATTTTGGTGGTAAAGCACCTGATGACGAAAAATAACCTATAAAAATCATCAAATAGTAAATAAATTTTGTACGTAGCTGTAGCTACGTACTTTAAGCTATTGCAATCTTTCCATTTTTTACTAACCATAACAAAGCATAACTAATGCAAAACAAGCCAAGTATGGCTGATATTCGGGAGGCAGCCTTGCGAATACAAGCATATATTCACAAAACCCCAATTTTAACTTCGCAAAGTATTAATCATTTGGTAGGAGCAAAATTGTTTTTTAAATGCGAAAATTTCCAAAAAACAGGCTCTTTTAAAATGCGGGGAGCTGCAAATACCGTTTTTAGTTTAACCGAAGATGAAATTAAAAATGGAGTAGCCACACAATCTTCAGGCAATCATGGGCAGGCAGTAGCTTTGTCTGCAAATTTGCGAAATGTGCCAGCCTATATTGTGATGCCTGATAATTCGGCAAAAGTGAAAATAGAAAGTGTAAAAGCATATCAAGGCAATATCATTCATTGTGCCTCGACCATCGAGGCACGTGAAGCAAGCGTTGCAAAAATATTAGCAGAAACAAAAGCAAATTATATACATCCTTACAACGATTTACGAGTAATTACAGGACAAGCCACTGTATCTTTGGAATTGTTGGAAGAATTGACACAAAATGGAATAGAGTTAGACTTTATTTTGTCGCCAATTGGAGGAGGTGGTTTGATGAGTGGCACAGCCTTGACCACACATTATCTTTCGCCAAAAACTACCGTTGTTGGTGCAGAACCCAAAGAGGCAGACGATGCTTTTCGTTCTTTTTATTCGGGAATAATGCAAGCCAACACCACCACTAATACCATTGCAGACGGTTTGCGGGCTTCGATACGAGAAAATACCTTTGCTATTATCAAAAATCACGTGCAACAAATCGTAACTGTGGAAGAAACAGAAATTATTGCAGCAATGAAATTGATTTGGAATAGATTAAAAATTCTCATAGAACCATCTTGTGCAGTTCCTTTTGCTGCTATTTTGTTTGGAAAAGTAGAAAATATTGCAGGAAAAAACATTGGAATCATTCTAACAGGCGGAAATGTAGATATAGATAGCCTACCATTTTAATTTTTTTGCTATTTTTTTAAAATTAAAGCCTTGATTTTGAGATACTTACAATAAAAGATAAAAAAAACAAAAAAATAATAAAATAAAATAAAATATTTGGGTTACGTTTTATGCCTTTGCGTATTAAGATTGTAATTCAACAAAGATTTTAACTTTAAAACATTTATAACAATGAAAAATTTTGCAAAATTTGCTATGGTAGCTTTGACTATCTCTGTATTAGGTTTCACTTCTTGTGCTAAAAAAACAGAAACTACTACAACTCCAGAAACTACAACTACAACAGCTCCTGCTGATGCTTCTGCAACTACACCAGCAGATACAACAAAACCTGCTACTGCACCAGCTGAAGCTCCAAAACAATAATTAGGTTTTTTTCATTTTACAACTTTGAGTAAACCCTTATTTACCTAACTTACATTACACAAAATCTAATACTAAAATATTAGGTTGGTTTCGGTAAAAAAATCCTATCTTTCTAAAAAAGATAGGATTTTTTTCTTTCCAATAAATCTAAATAATTTTAGACCTGCAAAGGACTGCCTAAAGGCAAATATTCGGTATGCGTAGTTCACGTTATTTTTAATACCCATAAAATTAGAGTTTATGAATAATTGTTGTAGCATAGACTTTAGTCTGTGCAAGTTGTTGATTTTCAACTACTTAATAACAGACTAAAGTCTATTACAGCAATTCCCACTTTGACTAATTAATTGATAATCAAGTATTTAACTCGTTTTTTTGCATTTAGTAATTTGTTGATAATCAATGAATTACCTAAAATGGGAAAAATAATGAATAAATAAGCATTGATAATCAATGAGTTACATATCTCAAAGTGGGAATTGCTGAGTCTATTATACAAATTATTCATAAACTCTATTATAGTTTAAAAAATTTTGATGCAGAAAATCTAAGAAATTATGGATAAGTTTGGCAATCTTGTAAATATTATGCTATTTTGTGCTTGTGATATACCACAATCTTACCACTTAGCCTTATGCGTTTAAGAAAAAAAAGTCGTTTTGCTGCCGAAGTTTCTACTGCTTCGCTGAATGATATTATGTTTTTTTTGCTACTTTTTTTCCTCATTGTATCCACCGTAGCAAACCCAAGTGTTATCAAGTTGATGTTGCCAAAGGCAAGCAAAGCACAATCTTTAAACAAACAATCTATTACTATCTCGGTTACCAAAGACAAAAAATATTTTGTAAACAATACGCCTGTAGAGTTTTCGGGTTTATATGCAGCCATTGCACGTGCTATAGATGGTATCGAGGAGCCTACTATTGTATTGCGAACAGATAAAACTTTAGCTATTCAAGATTTGGTAGATGTGTTGAATATTGGAAACCAACTAAAAATAAAAATGGTATTGTCCACCACTAATAAATAAGTAGATTGTTAGTAAAAACATAATTATTTATTAGTGGTGAGTTTTCTGTTGTTCTAAAAAAGGTGCTAATCGTAAAAATATAGGATAAACTACCTGCTTGATTCATTGAGCTTAAACAATTACGACTTTGTGTACCTTATTCTTTCAATATTTTGCTCCATTTTTCGCCTTTGTCTGTGCTAATTTTTAATAAATACAAACCCATCGACAAGTTTTCAATAGGCAATTCTACCGTTGCACCCACAACAACTGTATCCAAATGATGTTGAAAAACTAAACGACCAAGAGCATCAAAAATGCTGATTTCCATGTTTTTTATTCTATCAAACATAACTTTTGTGCTTGTGGTAGTTGTTTTGCAACCTTTGGCATCTATCCCAAAAAATTGGTAATTTCCTTCTTCTGTGGGCGTAATTTTGCTTAAATTATCAAATTCTGGAACTACTTTTCCATTCAAAAACCATTGGGAAGATTGCCAAATTAACGTAGAATTTTGGGCAGTATTTGCACTAATTTCTAAACTAATTGCAGGTTTTATCAAGGTTTGTAAACTAATATTTTTTTGGGAAGGATTTGGAAATATAAGCATAGTATTGAGTGCAAAAGTTTGTTTATTTGCAAGTATTTTGATTTCTGTGCTTGCAATATTTGTTAAAACGGTGTTACCGATTAGCTTTTCGCAGCCATTTTTGCGTATGGCAAAAACTTGGTAATTTCCTACCAAATTAGTTTCCAATTTTCCCGAACTATTTATCGAACTGACTGTTGAGCCGTTTAAAACTTGTGTAATGCCGTTGTTTGGATTATTTGCAATACTATCGGGTAATTTTTGTCCATTCCACTGCCAACGATATTTTGCATCAGGAATTGCAACTGCTTCTAAAAAAACCTTATGTTCCTTACAAAATTGCGTATTAGAAACTTTTAATGTAGGATTTTCGGGAAATTTCTGCACTTCTACATAAATTATTGCCGAATCTACACAAAATTCTTGGCTTGCTTTGAGTTGGTAAATTCCTGAAGTAGTTGCAATAGTTGTTGCATTTTTGGAAATACTACGATTGTCAAAAAACCATTCATAACTTGTATTTGGAAAAATTACAGCTTCTAAAATTCCACTTTCACAAAATAATAAAGGATTATTTGCAGTTGGTAAATTTTGTAAGTTTTGAATAATACTTGCCTCTGCTTTGTTCAAAATTACTTCGATAGTTTCTGATGTTGTGCTACAATTTTGTCTCGAAACTTGTAATTGATACCTTCCCGAAGTATTTACGTTTAGTGTAGTGCCTGTGCCTACAAGTTCCAAAGTTGGGTTTTGTGGATTTTGTGTTGTATTGCGAAACCATGAATAAACAGGTTTTTCAAAATTTGGATTATTGTTATTTTCATCTTGCAAAGCAGTTAAAATACCTTTTGTGCAGAAAAACGTAGGGTTTTTCTGTTCAATTTTTGCAGTTGGCGAGGGAATTATATTAATTTTCAAAATTTGTGAAGTATCTGTACATACGCCATTGCTTGCAACTAATTGATAATTTCCACTTTGTTTAATTACTAAATTAGCTAAATTTCCTACTTTGATTCTATTCCAAAGCCATTGATAAGTAATATTTTCAGCAATTTCGCTATGAATTACACCAGTCTCACAAAAATTTAGTGTATTTCCAAGCATATTATTAGTATTTTCTATAATTTTTGCAACAGGTTTTGTCAAAATTTGCAAAGAAATTGTTGGCGAAATGGCAAAGCAAGAATCTTGTTGCAACTGTAATTGATACACACCACTTATACTTGTGTGTAAGGTGGCTTGGGTCGTGCTAAGTGTTATACCGTTGTGTGTCCATTTGTATTTGTAGGCAGTAGTGTCTGCAACGTCTGCCCGTAAAATAGCTTTTTCGCAGGTTTTTTGTAGAGAATCACCCTTAATTTTTGCGGTTAAATTTTGGAATTTTACTGTTACAATTTGCGAAGTATTGGGGCAAATATTGGGTTTTGAA
>JBIKRY010000063.1:0-18466 GCA_044348925.1 Bernardetiaceae bacterium | reverse complement strand
AGTAGAAAAACTGTGTAAATCTGCGTGTTCTGTGTTATCCGTGTTCAATATTTTAGCAGTAAGACGAATTTTATTACAATTTTATTACATAAACCTTACTTTAAAATTTTGATGCGGAAAACCTAAAGTATTTGCCCTTTTTTTTGGCTACAATCTGTTAAGTAGTATCTTTGCAAACTTGGAATGATTTAAGATACATCTTACATCTATTCCTATGATACACTTTTATTAGCTTTATTTATGCAAAAATCTACTATTTTTATGCTGTGTTTTTCGGTTGTATTTTTTGGTTTTGCAACCTATTTATTGCGTAGTAACCAAGAAAATAAACAAAAAATTGCAGATTTAGAAACACAACTTGCCAAACAAAATACAGATACAAGTAACAAAAAAAATCACGAAGAAGCCGAATTTCCTTTGGTAGAATCTATGACTCGTTTTTTGTATTATACACAAAAAGCAGGTATGGCTGGGAAATATCAAAATTGGGATTTAGCTGCCTTTTATGTGCATGAATTGGAAGAAACAGTCGAGTATTTGGTAGATAATGAAGTGGTTTATGATGGGGTAGAGGTGAGCAAACTCGCAAAAAGTTTAGAACCATTAATAGAAAATTTGGAAAAAAATGTAAAAGAGGGCAATGCAGTAGAATTTCCAAAAACCTATCAGACTTTGATTAGAAATTGTAATAATTGTCATATTTCTGCCAACAAGCCATATATTGTGATAGAAGAGCCACAAAAAGATTTTGAGGGACAAAAATTCAAAAAATAAAATAGAGATAACTTAGCTTGCAAATTGTATCAAAAACTTTGCAAGCTAAAACTAAACTATACGTTGCAAATAAAACCCATTGCAAGTACATAGACATAAAAAAAATTGTAGCCAAAATAAGCAAAATTTCCAAAAAAATTACTTGCTTTATTGCCAAATAAATTCCATCTCTATATGTCTAAAAAAATAGCATTATTCCCAGGTTCTTTTGACCCTTTTACCAAAGGGCATGAAGATATTGTTTTGCGAGGTCGTTTACTTTTTGACGAAGTGGTCATTGGTATTGGTTATAATAGCCAAAAACAACGCTATTTTCCTATCGAATTTATGATAGAGTGTATAGAAAAAACTTTTTCGGGCTATGATAATGTTCGAGTAGAAGTCTTTAAAGGCTTGACTGCAGTATTTGCCGAGCAGATTGGTGCAAATTATTTGTTACGTGGACTGCGAAACACTACCGATTTTGAATATGAAAATAGTATTGCACAAATAAATCGAAATATCAACAAAAACTTGGATACTGTTTTTTTGATTACTTCTCCAGAATTAGCCTATATTAGTTCAAGTATTGTAAGAGATATTCATAAATACGAAAAAAGTGTAGCAGAATATTTACCTTATACAATTTGAGCATAGCTAATAAAATAGCTTTCAGGCAATAAAGTGAAAAAATTAATCCAATAAAAGTTGCAAATCTGTAACTTTTATTTTTTATTTACTCAGTAGCAAGTAGTTTTATTTGTGTATAAGCTATAAAATTGCTAATAAACCTTAAACAAAAGCCTATAAATTAGGTTAAAACCCCCTATAGTATGGATAATTATCTCAAAGTATTACGAAATTATGTAAATTTTAATGGTCGTGCAGCTCAAGCAGAGTATTGGTATTTTGTGTTATTTAACTTTTTAATCTCCATAGCATTAGGAGTTTTAGGTTTTGTCATTAAGACCGATGCACTATCAAATCTCTATTCATTGGCTGTATTTTTACCAAGTATAGCTGTTGGGGTTCGTCGTATGCATGATGTAGGCAAAAGTGGTTGGTTTTTATTAATTCCTTTTTATAATTTCTATTTACTTTGTATTGAGGGAGAGAATGGCGAAAATGAATATGGTGAAGACCCATTGGACGAAAAATATGCACAATAAAACTTTGTAGTAGTACTACAGAAAAATAAATTAAAATTAATCCAATAAAAGTTGCAAATCTGTAACTTTTATTTTTTATTTGCGTTAAGAAACTGAAAACACTTTTAAAGTTTCCAAAACTCTATCCAAACATAGAGTTTTTTTAGAAAACGAAGGAAACTAAAAAAACTTTTAAAGTTTCTTTCTATAAATCTTATTGTCAATGCGTATCATCTATAAAGTTTTGGACGAGCAAGGTCTTGCCGACTATCGTAAAATATGGTTAGAATGTTTGGAAACTTTTCCCGATAATTTTGGTACAACTTATCTCGAGGCATACCAAGCCCAAACACTAAAATTAGAAAGCAATATTATGCAAAGTGATGCCAATAGTTTTATGCTTGCTGCGTATGCAGGTGCAAATATTATTGGAATTTGTGGTTTTTTGCGAGAAAATAGGCTAAAAACAGCACATAGAGGAGAAATAGTACAAATGTATGTAAATCCAAATTTTGCAGGTCAGGGTATTGGAAATAAATTATTGACATATTGTATAGAAAAGGCTTTTAAAAACCCTGAAATAGAACAAATTATATTGACTGTTGTGGCTGAAAATGCAAAAGCTATTTATAGTTATAAGCAAGTAGGATTTGAAAGTTATGGACATTTAGAAAATTATTTTAAGTTGGGCAATCATTATACTTCGCAAGAGTTTATGATTTTGACAAGACAAACCTACAAAAAATGACAAAAATCGTATATAATAGTAAGCTAAAAGTAAGACAATGGAACCAAAAATAAGAATCATAGAAGAAGCAAGAGAACAGTTTTTCAAATATGGATATAGCAGAATGCGAATGGATGATTTGGCACAATCTTTAGGTATGAGCAAAAAAACTTTGTACCAACATTTTGAAGGCAAAGAAGATTTATGCGAAGCTGTTACAGAACATATTTTTACGCACCATAAATGCGGTATATCCTTGATAATGGAAGAAAAAGACCTTGATTTTATCAGCCGTTTGCGAAAAATATCTGTCTTTATTTCGACAAATGCCATGCAGATGACTAATGATATTTTAGTAGATTTTAAACGTAATGTGCCACAAATTTGGAAAAAAGTAGAGGAATTTCGTAAAAAATCTATTCATAATGATTTTAAGCAACTGATAGAAAAGGGAATTAAAGAAAATGTATTTCGGAAGGACTTAAATGTGGACGTGGTACTTGCAATGTATTATGGTTCTATTAATTATATTATCAGTCCCGAAAATTTACAAAATGCTAATTATAATTCTGTGGAGGCTTTTAATACTATTTTCCGAATTGTAATGGAAGGTATGATGACAGAAGAAGCACGCAAAGAATTTGCAAATTCATTTAAAATCTAAATATGAAATAGTTATTTTATACGTTGGCAATGGTGCTTTTCGCACCTTGAAAATCGTATCTAAATAGTTGCCACTTAAAAAACAAAAAAATATGAAAACCACGTATCAAACATTAGAAAATGTATTAGCCAAAAATTTTTATTTGACTAATCAAAATATTTCACCTGAAAAATATCTCCGTTCAGGTTTGGGTTTGTCTTCTTTGGAATTTGTCGAATTGATTGTTACGATAGAAAATACGTTTCAAATTGAGTTGGCAGACCAAGAAATTGAGAAAGCTAAGACTTTAAAAGATTTGATTAAATGTATTGATATCCAATTAGTTAGCAAATATCCTAATTTGTATATTGCCTAAAAATTGTAATGGTTTAGTTGAACACTGAACACGCTGATGACGCTGAATTTCACGGAATTTTTTATGAATATAGAATTACTAACAAAACATAAGCCAATGAAAATCAAGTATTTAGTATTTGTTTTTGCTTTATTTTTATTGGCTTGCAAAGCAGAAAGTCAAGAGGTGGAAACTGAAAAAGAAGATAAATATTTAGATATTGTGAATGGAGATAGCTTAATGACAGTATTTAATGACAGCGAAGTTCTTACGACGGTGTTGCAGTGCATACCTTCCCCTTTGGAAATGAGTGCATTAACACGAAAGAGTGTAAAAAAGATAGATACTAATAATTTGTGTGTGATTAGTAATAATTATCAAACTAATAACCAAAAAGCCCTAGCTATGGGCATTTATGCTGTAAATTTTGGATATTGTAATATTTATGGATTGCAAGAACAACAAATTAGCTATTTGAAAGAAATTGAAAGATTAGCCGATGAACTAAACATAAAAAATCATATACAATTTGATAGTCTTTACAAAAACAATAAAGAAAGTAATTTAGAGCAGTTAATCAATGAACAGCAAAGAAGTTTTGAAAGAGTGGCAAGTAATAACAAAATAGGGCAACAAAATTATGAGAGTTTTTTACTGCTAATCGGATTTTGGATAGAAGCTAATTACCAAACTTTGTTATTGTATGACAAATTGCAAAAAGAAAAAGCAGATACTACAATTTTAAATCAATGGAAAGAAAGAATAGGAGAACAAAAGTTAAGTATAGAACAACTATCCCTTTTGTTTGATTTATTCAAACCTTATGATAAAGATAAATACATAGGGAATGATATTAAGGAATTACATAAAATTTATAAAAATGTAATGGTAACAACTGCCGTGTGTGGTGGTCCTAAATTTAAAGAGATTAATGGTCAATTATATGTAATTGATGATACTAAAAATATTGTTACAATATCTAATACAACACTTTCAAAAATATCGGAGAAAATAAAGGAGATAAGAAGTAAAATAGTGAGGTGAAAATAAATTTTAAACAACAACTTTTATTATTATGAGCCCATCATTTAATCACGCATATATAGGTGCAAATATGGTTTTGTTATTCGGGAAACTGAATATTTATACAATTTTAATTGAGATTTCGATAGAAATTCAAGGTAAAGAATATGTACCTGATGTAGCTTTATATAGCAAACGAAAAATGCAACGCAGTGAGGACATTATTAGAATGACAGAAATGCCTTTGTTGGCTATTGAAGTTTTATCTCCTAAGCAAAGTACGCAAGATGTGATAGATAAAATTAAGGTGTATTTTGAAAATGGTATAAAATCTTGCTGGTTTATTAATCCAACTATTCATACAGTTACGGTTTACAAATCTTTCAAAGATTTTACAACTTATGTGGAAAATACGGAATTGCAAGATGATAGTTTGGGAATTAAAATGAATGTTTCGGAGATTTTTGATTAATAAATTTATAAGAACACTGAACACACTGATGACACGGAATTTCACGGATTTTATCGTAGTAATTTTTTAAAATGAATATACAAAGCATAGAAAATTTAGCTACAAAACATAAAAGTTTATCACAAGGTGTGATAGACTATGAAAAGTATGCTTATTATGCAATTACGCACCATTCTACGGCTATTGAGGGAAGTACATTGACAGAAACGCAGGTTGTAGATTTATTGGAATATGGTAAAACTGCGAAAAATAAGCCTTTTGAACATCATCAAATGGTGTTTGACCATTATCAGGCTTTGCAATTTGTGGTAACAGAAGCACAAAAAAAACGTGAATTGAGTACAGAGTTTATAAAAGAAATTGCACAAAAAACAATGAATAGTACAGGTGGTTTTGTGCAAACGGTTTTAGGAACATATCATATTGCGAAAGGAGATTTTAGATTAAGTGCTGTTCGGGCAGGAAATCGGACTTTTCCAGACTACAAAAAAGTGCCTGCATTGGTAGAAAAATTATGTGAAATAACAAATGATGCTTTGAAAATTCATTTGCAAAGTAGCTTTGAAGCAAAATGTAAAATAGCTTTTCAGTTGCATTTTGAATTTGTGAGTATTCACCCTTTTGGTGATGGAAATGGCAGGACTTCGAGATTATTGATGAATTATGTGCAAAGTTATTTTGATTTGCCTTTATCAATAGTTTATAAACAAGATAGGCTAAAATATATTGAGGCTTTGGAAAAAGCAAGAAATATAGAAAATTTAGAACCTTTTTTTGATTTTATGTTTCGCCAATATCAAAAGTTTTTGAAGGCGGAAATTAAGGAAATGGAAAAGTAAAAAACTATGTAATATGTGTTTATTTTTTTACCACACAGCAACATAGATACATAGAAAAACAAAAAATTTAACATATAAAATGACACAAAAAATTACCCTATTCTTTTGCTTATTGATTTGTCTAAACATAGAAACTTTTGGACAAGTGAAAATTTATTTTAACAAAGATAATGTGCCAAAAGTGGCGTTGGATTCGGCTGATTATTACAGACTTTGTGCTGATAGCAGTTGCAAAGATGGACTTGTGGAGGAATTTTATGTACTTAAAAATCAGGTAAAATCCAAAAAAACGGTTAAAGATGGCAAAATGGAAGGGGAATTTACAGAATATTATAGAAATGGTAATTTGAAATGTAAGGAAATTTACAAAGAAAATAAATTACAAGTTATTTCTGAAAATTATCACCAAAATGGGAAGAAAGCCTTTACAAAGACAATACAATATGAAGTTAATTTTAGAATAGATGTTTTAATAGATGCTTGGGACAGTACGGGTACACAAACTTTGAAAAATGGAGAGGGAAAAATGATTTCGTATTTTGAGAATGGGAAAATAGAGTTGGAGGGAAGTTATAAAAATTATGAACTCAATGGAATTAGAAAGGCATACAGAGAAGATGGAACAGTTTTTTACATAGAAACCTATAAAAGAGGCGAATTAATAGAAGGGGAAAGTTGGGATAAGGAAGGTAAGCATTATACTTACAAAGATGTAAATGAACAAGCACCTATGTATAAAGGTGGTTTTGAAAAATTAAAAATATTTCTTGCCAAAAACCTAAAATATCCAAAAGAGGCTGCAATGAATAGTATTCAAGGAACAGTTTACGTTCAATTTGTTATCAACAGATTAGGAAAAGTCGAAGAAGTTAAAGTTATCAAAGGAGTTCCTGAACTCAATGAAGAAGCCATAAGAGTCGTCAGTTCAATGCCTGATTGGGAAGCAGGAATGCAAGCAGGTCAAAAAGTTTCGGTAAGATATACTATGCCACTTCATTTTAAATTGGCAAAATAAAAATAACAAAAAACAAGCATTACTAACTTAACTTACATTTTGCGAATACTTAAACAAATCGTCAAACAAAAAATATGAAAAAGCATACAATAGTAAAAACTTTTATTTTGGCAGTTGTTGGCGTTTTTGCCCACAATATCTCGCAGGCACAAACGGCTTTAAGTTTGCAACAAGCCGTAGAAACCGCCACAGGCACAAGCAAATTACTCAAAATTGATAATTACAAAACCCAAGCAGCAGATTTTAAAATTAAAGAAACTGCAGTCGGAAAATTGCCAACTATCAAATTTACAGGTCGTTATACCAGACTAAGCAATAATATTACGCCTTTTGCGTTAGATTTTTCGGGTTCTTTGTCGCCAATTATTAATCCTTTGTATGCAGGAGTGAATGCCTTAAATGCAAAAAATGGTTTGGCACCAATTACGCCACAAGCCAGCGAAGGCGGAAGTCCGTCATTAAATCCGCAAATTCTTGACCAATTTAATACGCAATTAACGGTACAACAGGTAATTTGGGCAGGTGGAAAAGTAAATTTGGGAATCAAAATTGCCGAAATTAACCGTGATATTACAAAAATTGAGTATGACAAAGACAAAGCAGACGTAATTCTGAATACAAAACTTGCTTATTGGAATTTATACAAAGCTCAACAGGTTTTGGAACAGTTGAAAACTTCTGAAAAACAAGTTGCTACTCGAATTGCAGACCTCGAAAACTTAGCAAAATTAGGTTTGGCAACAGAAAATGATGTTTTGAAACTGAAAGTGCAGTCTTATAACATACAGTTGCAAAAAACGGAGATGGAAAATACGATTTCTATTGCAAATACAGGTTTAAATAGTGTATTAAATCAGGAATTGGCAATTATAAATAATTTGACAACTACGCCTAATACTTCTTATGTGGTAAAAGGCACAATGCAAGAGTTGATAGAAAAAGCAAGTTCACAACGCCACGAATTGAAAATTAATGATATGCGTGTGAAAACGGCACAAGTTGGCGAAAAAATAGCTAATTCGGGTTATTTACCACAAGTTGTTGCACAGGTAAACGGTTATTATGCAAATCCAAATCAGCGTAATTTTCCACAAACTGCGGTTTTTAAAGAAACTGCCGATGCAAGTTTGGTTTTAAGTTGGGACGTTTGGACTTGGAACACGCCAAAATATCAAGCCGAACAATATAAATTGCAGGCTTTGCAAGCACAAGAATTGAATAGTTTTACAAAAGATAATATTGCTTTGGAAATTACACAACATTTTTTGAGTTTGAAAAATGCTCTTGCTCGTCTAAATTTAGCAACGGAAACGGTAAAACAAGCCGAAGAGAATTACAGAGTTACAAACAGTCGTGTAAAAAATGGTTTGGCTTTGAGTTCTGATTTGGTCGATGCGGAAGTTTCTTTGTTAAATGCAAAAATTTCGCAGACTTCTGCAAGTGTTGATTATGAAATGGGTTTAGCAAGGTTGGAAAGGGCTGTGGGAGGTTTGGAATAGGTTTTTTGAAATAACTTTCCAAAAGTTTTAAACTTTTGGAAAGTTATAAAATTACGAATGAATTAAAATTATGAAACTTAAAATCTTTATTTTCTTATTTTTACTTTGTTGTTCTGCAAATCAGTTGTATTGCCAGAGTTTTATAGGTAAGTATAAAATCTATGAAAATTATGATAAAAATAGGTTAAGAGTTTATGCAGACTCTACTTTCCAATTTATTGAAAGAAGTTGGGATACAGGTAAGCAAGTAATGCAAGGCAAATGGATACAAAAAAAGGATACACTTATTTTAAATCCTGACTTTTTGCCAAAATATACGACTTGGGAATGTCAAGAAATAGGAAAAGCTAAAAAAGATACTGTAAGTTTTGAGTTTATAGCAATAAGAAAAGAATATGATTTCTTAACAGGAAATTTGATAAAAATGGATACTTCTAATTTTGTAGCAGATTTTGATTTTATAACTCCTGATACATTATACCATATTAAAACTATTCCTTATTTAAGTTGTGGTATGGGACACGAAGAAATTAAACCAAATTCTATTTATATAATGTGGAGAAACTCCTTTACATTGCTAAAAGATGCACCAAAATATTTTGAACTTAGTGCAGAATGGTTACACGATGAACCTATTAGAATTTATCCTAAACAAACGTCTGCAAAATATAAGATATTTATAACACTAAACCGTTTTAATAACAACAATTTTAGAAACCGTAAGGCAATATTTAATAAAGAAAGTAGAAAATTATATTGGATAAGTAGCAGTAATAAAATTACTAAGAAAAGTGGTTTATATAAGACGAGTAACAGAGCAAAAAAGAAATTTTAATTTGCAAATTCAAAAACAATGCTTAGACACGCAACCATAGAAGAAACGCAATTTTACAACACACAATTATATCCGTTAATGGATAGTGTGATGAAAATTATACAGTCTGATAAATTTTATTTGACAGGTGGCACTTGCTTGGCAAGACATTATTTTCATCATCGTTATTCTGATGATTTAGATTTTTTCTTTTTAGGCGAAAAATATAGTAGGGAAGAATATGAATTAGAATTTGCAAAAATTGCGATAAGTCTAAGCAAAAATTTTACTTCTCAAATTACAATAAATGCAGATACTTACAAAAGAATTATGCTAAAAGATAACAATGTGGATTTAAAACTTGAATTTATTTATGAACCTTATCCACATATTGGCGAATTGCAAAACCATAAAGGTAATTTGATAGATACCATAGAAAATGTTGCAGTAAATAAACTTACAGCAGTGCAAGACCGCAAAGCACACAAAGATTTTTACGATTTGATGTGGCTTTTAAAAGAAAGAGATTTTGAAGAAATGATGAAACTTACAGAACTCAAAATGATACCAATGGATTATGAAGGTACATTAATGATGTTGGGTGGGCAGGCAGTTTCAGGAACAGTATTAGTGAGTGATGAAATAGATATTACGCCCTATAATGATTTTGTGAAAGAACTAAAACATAAAATTTTGGATTATGCAAAACACGCTAAACGTCTATTTTAAACCATATTTTTGGGATTATACAAGTGATGCTTCGCCAGTATTTCGGCTGCGAAGAATTATAGAATATGCGTGGTTTCCTGATATTTTGCGTTATCCATATTCCGAATTTCAAGAGCATATTCACGAAATAGATTTGTCAAAATTGCGGACAAGTGAAAAACGTATTCGGTTGTTTCAAGCCTTATTGCCTTATTTTGAAAAATGCAATTCTTGGGACGAATTATTCGATAGATTTATCGAAGAAAGCTAAAAAAGAAATATGAAATAAGAGTTATGAAATATGAAATTCAAATTACATAAATTATAATGCAATTTCATATTTCAACAATCATATTTCATATTCCAAAAAACATAACTAACTTAAAATCAAATACTTACAATGAAAAATGTTATTATAATTCTTTTCGTTTTAGCCTTAATTGGTGGAACAGCCTTTGTTTTAACAAAAAATAAAGCAGTTATCGAGGAAAGCAAGAAAATTCCAGCTTTAAAAGCTGTTGCAGTTACGGTGGCTGCGGTTGATGAAAAAACTTTTAGCGACAATTTAGCAGTTTTGGGAACTGTCATTGCTAATCGTGAAATCAATGTAATGGCAGAAACACAAGGCAAAGTCCTTGATGTTTTGTTTGAAAATGGTCAAACTGTTAGCAAAGGTCAAACTTTGGTTAGAGTTGATGGCGAACTTCGTAATGTGAATGTAATGTCTGCACAAGTAAATTTTGACAAAGCACAAGCAGATGTAAACCGTTTTGAAGCAGCTTTCAAAGACAAAGCCATTACAGAAGCACAAGTGGAGGCAGCACGTTTTGCCTTAAAAGCAGCAGAAGCACAACTTTTAGCAGCAAAACGCCAATTAAAAGATACTAATATTGTTGCACCTTTTTCGGGTATTATCAACGCAAAAAGTGTAGAAGTAGGAACAATGTTGGTAACAGTTCCGCCAACTTCTATCGCAACTTTGATAGATATTTCAACTTTGAAAGTGAGAGTTTCTTTGGCAGAAAAAGAAGTTTTTAAAGTAAAACGTGGTGATAAAGTGGATATAACGACAGATGTTTATGGCTCAACAGTTTTTAAAGGTGTGGTTGATGTAATTGGCGTGAAAGGTGATGATGCACATAATTATCCTATTGAAATTGTCCTACAAAACAATGAAACAAAGCCTTTAAAAGCAGGAATGTTTTGTAAAGCAAGTTTTAGCAATTTGCCAAGTCGTAGTATGGTTTCTATTCCAAGAGAAGCCTTAGTAGGTAGTTCAAAAAATCCACAAGTTTATGTAGTTGAAGGCAACAAAGCAAAACTAAAAAGTTTGGTTTTGGGTGCAGAAATTGGAACTTATATCGAGGTACTTGACGGTTTGCAAAAAGGTGAGCAAGTGGTTGTTAATGGACAAATTAACTTGAATGATGGAATGGAAGTGAAAGTTTTGTAAGTTTTAATTTGTCATTCTGAGCTTGCGAAGAATCTGAATTATTGAAATTTTGACGTAATAACGCCAGATTCTTCGCATAGTTAGTATTTTGAGAGCAATAAAAATTAAAATTAAAATTCAAAGTAGTATTAACAAATTAACCCCTTAAAACTTATGCTTCGTTTTGTTGACCCAAAAGTAGATATTGCCTTCAAAAAAATCTTTGGAGATAGCAAAACTCCGCAAGTTTTGATAAGTTTTTTGAATGCTGTTTTGGAAAAAGATATTGTTTCCATAGAAATAATGAACCCTTATCAAGTTCCCCGATTAGAAGGTTTTAAAGTTACTGTGCTTGATGTCAAGGCAAAAGATAGTAATGATAATGAGTTTATTGTAGAAATGCAAGCAAATCCTTATTATTATTTTGATAGACGTGCTTTGAATTATATGAGTAATGCCTATGCTAATCAAATAAAAGAAGGCATAGATTACCAAAATCATAAACCTGTTTATTTTATTGGGGTTTTGAATTTTAATCATTTTAAATCACAACATTACGTTTCTAAACACTTGATAATCAACCAAGAAACAGGAAAGCAGGAGATAAATTTATTTGAATTGTATTTTATCGAGCTGAAAAAATTTAGAATTGCTGAAAAAGATTTACAAACAATATTAGAAAAATGGATTTATTTTATTAAAGAAATAGGCAAATTAGACAAAGCACCCGATATTTTGGTAGCTGTTCCCGAAATTAAGTTAGCTATTGATAATGCTGCAATGTTTGCGTGGACACCCGAAGAGTTAGATTTTTACAAAAAATGGCGTGAGGCAGAATATCAAGAGGCAACCCTTAATGAAATGTTGTTGGAGAAAGATAAACAATTATTGGAAAAAGACAATGTAATTTCTGAAAAAGACAATGTAATTTCTGAAAAAGATAATTCTTTAAGAAAAGCTATTTTGAAATTGAGAAGTTTGGGAATTTCTGAAAGAGAAATTGCGGAAACTCTGAATATTACAGTAGAAATTATTGCAAAATTAACTAACTAAAAACTTACAAAACTCAAAAAAACTTAAAATCATAACTACATAAAACAATGAGTATCACCGAATTATCAATTAAAAGACCGTCATTTATTATCGTCATTTTTATGGCTTTGACGGTTGTTGGTTTGTTTTCATACAAGCAAATGCAGTATGAATTATTGCCAAAATTTAGTCCGCCTGTTTTGACTGTAACAACAGTTTACCCTGGTGCTTCGCCTTTGGAAGTGGAAACCAATGTTACAAAACCTATTGAAGATGCTCTTGCAACTTTGGAAGGAATTAGTACCATTCGTTCTACTTCGCAAGAAAATACTTCGTTTGTAGTTATCGAATTGAAACAAAGTATCAAACCAGATTTGGCTTTGCAAGATGCACAACGCCGAGTGGGACAAATCACAGGAACTTTGCCAACAGGCGTAAGGTCGCCAAATATTAGCAAAATTGCCTTAGACGAATTTCCTATTTTGCGAATGTCTGTTGAGGGAAAAATGGAGCCTAAAAAATTCACACAATTCCTAAAAGATAACATTGTGCAACGCCTTTCAAATATCACAGGTGTAGGACAAATTATTTTGTTAGGTGGCGAAGAACGTGAAATTAAGGTCAATATGGATATGGAAAAAGTACGTGGTTATAACCTTTCCATTGCCAATATTGCTAATGTAATAAAAGCATCAAATATTGAACTTCCTACGGGAAATATTAAAGATACGGACTCGCAATTTACAATACGTTTGGCGGGGAAAGTGGCAACAGTTGAAGATTTAAAAGAAATTGTTGTAGGTATTTCACGTACAGGTGGAGATATAAAATTGAAAGATATTGCCGAAATTCAAGATGGCATTAAAGATTTGAAACAAGTAAACCGTTTGAATGGTATTCAGGCAATTGGTATGCAAGTTTTGAAACAAAGTGATGCTAATGCGGTGGATATGAGCATTTTAGTAAGAAAAGAATTAACAAAAATTGAGAAAGATTATGCAGCAATGGAATTAAAATTTGTGGTTGCCCAAGATTCTTCGGTTTATACAATGGAAGCAGCAGATGCCGTAACTCACGATTTGATGATAGCCGTTTTCTTGGTAGGTGCTGTAATGTTAATATTTTTGCATAGTTTCCGCAATGCTTTAATTGTAATGGTTGCTATTCCTTGTTCGTTAGTAGGAACATTTATTGCAATGTACCTTTTTGGCTTTTCGTTAAACTTAATGACCTTATTAGGCTTGTCTTTGGTAATTGGTATTTTGGTTGATGATAGTATTGTGGTTTTAGAAAATATTTACAGACACTTAGAAATGGGTAAAAAACCACGCATTGCTGCCCTTGAAGGTCGTGATGAAATTGGTTTTACTGCCCTTGCAATTACGCTTGTCGATGTTGTGGTATTTTTTCCTCTGTCTTTATTACAAGGCATTGTAGGAAATATTATGAAACAATTTTCGATAGTGGTTTTGGTGGCAACTTTAATGAGTTTGTTCGTTTCTTTTACGGTTACGCCTATGTTGGCATCACGTTTCTCGAAATTTGAGCCACTGACAAAAGATACTTTAATGGGTGCATTTGGCTATTATTTTGAACAATTTTTTAGCTGGTTAGTGCGTCAATATGCGGCTGCATTGAGTTGGTGCTTGCGTTATGCGTGGATTACGGCTTTTGTTACAATAGCTATGTTAGTAGGTTCATTCCAATTACTAAAATATGGTTTTATTGGTGGTGAGTTTATTTCCAAAGCAGACAAAGGAGAATTTTCTGTAACTATCGAATTGCCATCAGGTTCAAGTATTGAACAAACCAATAGAATGGCAAAACAAGTAGAAAATATCATTTCAGATTTTCCCGAAGTGGCAAGTGTTTACTCCAATGTTGGTGTAAGTGCAGAGGGTTTTGTGGCACAGTCTTCTAATAATATTAGTGAAATTGTGGTAACTTTGTTGCCTCCATCACAACGCACAACTTCTACGGCACAAATGATTAAAAATGTGAAAGATAGGCTTGCAGAAATTCCGACTATTAAACCTCGTGTTTCGCCTATTGGTATTTTTGGTGGTGCAGACCAAACGCCAATTCAAATGGTGGTTAGTGGCACAAACTTAGACAGTGTGCGAAAAGCTGCAAGAATTATGGAAAATATTGCACGTAGCACAGCAGGTACAACAGATATTCGTTTGTCGGCAGAAGACGGAAAACCAGAAACAAGGGTAGAAATTAATCGTGAAAAATTAGCAAGTTTTGGGTTAAATATTGCCGAAGTTGGACAAACTTTACAAATTGCTTTGCGAGGTAATGATGACTCGAAATTTAGAGATATTGACAACACAGAATATGACATTCGTATTCAATTAGACGAACTTGACCGTAACAAAACCGAAGATTTAATGAAAATTCCTTTTGTTAATCGGTTAGGGCAACAGGTTGAATTACAGCAATTTGCGACTATAAAACAGAGTTTGGGAGCAACAAAATTGCAACGTGAAAACCGTAATGCAGCTATTACAATTTTTGTGCAAGTGCAAGGAAGACCTGCGGGAGATGTGGCGGTAGAAATGGACAATGCTCTTGCAAAAACGTCTTTGCCTATTGGTACGAAAATGACACACGGCGGCGATATTAAAAACCAACGAGAAGCAGATGGAAGTATGGGAATTGCCATGTTGGCTGCGTTGATTTTTATTTATATGGTTATGGTGGCTTTGTATGATAGTTTTGTGTATCCGTTTGTGGTTTTGTTTTCTATTCCTATGGCATTAATTGGGGCATTTTTAGCCTTAGCTTTGACAATGAAAACCTTAAATATTTTCTCTGGTTTGGGTTTAATTATGATGATGGGTTTGGTGGCAAAAAATGCAATTTTAATTGTGGATTTTGCGAATGGCGAAAAAGAAAAAGGACATAATACTTTTGATGCACTTATTGAGGCAGGAAAAGAAAGGTTACGTCCAATTTTGATGACTACGATTGCGATGGTTTTTGGTATGTTGCCTATTGCCTTAGCAAAAAGTGCAGGTGCAGAGTGGAAAACAGGTTTGGCTTGGGCTTTAATTGGCGGTTTGACAAGTTCTATGTTCTTGACTTTGGTTTTTGTGCCTGTGGTTTATCAAGCAACAGACAAAACTATGGCGTTTTTCAAACGTCTTTTCAAAATAAAAGATAACAAACACGAAGACGAGGAGGAAGATACGGAGTTGCACCATAATAATCAGGTGAGTTTGGAGAAGGTTTAAGTTTAATATAGGTTTAAAAAAGGTTTATAGATGTCATCTTGCGAAATATCGCACCATTAGAAAGATGACATCTATAAACCTTTTTTAAACCTAAACCTTATTGTTCTTGTTGTGCCACAATATTTTTTTTTATCACAATTCCAGCACCATTTTTACATCATCATACCAATTTTTGCAATCACTAACCCAATCGTGTTGCAAACTTGTTTCATAAAAAAGTTCTTCTTGTAAAGCAACATTTTCGGCATCTTTGCTACTTAAACGGCTGCGTTTTAGTGTATTTTCGCCCATTAAATAATTTTCTATATTTTTCAATACCGTTTCATAATCTTTTTCCAAACATTTAAAAATATGCGTAGCTCTGTCTAATTTCACACTTTCCCAAACAATAGCCACTTCATTATTTTTTAAAGGAATAGAAAATAACCAAGAACCAACACTCGAAATGCTATATTCATTGGTAGAAAGTTCGAGAACATAAATAGGTAAAAATCTATCGGGTTGATTATCAAATAAATAACCTACACATTCGCTATTTTCCTCATTCGTTATTCGTTTAATATCCTTATTAGACAATATTTTTAGGTCGTTATCTAATTTATCAAAACTTCTGTTAGAGGTATCTCGCAATTCTTTTTTATGTCTTAGCCAAACCACCAAAATATTTTTTTGTAATTCTCGCAAATCGTCTATCAATTCATTAGTAGTAAGAATTTCATTTTTTTGATTTACCGTAACTCGAATATATTGAGAGAGTTGTCTATGATTAAAATAATCTTGCAAAAGATTAAAATATAACTTTGAAAAACCCCATTCCTTACTTTTGCTAAATACTTCTTCCCCGTTGGTTTCTGATAATTTTATTTTAAAACTTTCATTTTCAAAATAGATATTTTCATACGAAGTATGATAAACTTTGTTACCTTCATTCTCTTTTACAGTGCCTAAAAACGTACTTGGTTTAATATTTCGCAGCCATTTTGTTTGAAAATCAGGCATTTGTTGCCTTGCTTTGGTTTCAAATCTATCTTTTTCGGCTTTGGTTACCAAAAACCGTTTGTGTTGTTCTTTAAAAATGCGTGTAAATTCTTTGGTAATTTCGGCATTTGTAGGCTTAACAAAATCGTAAATATAAAGCATCAACTTACAATAATCTGAATTGGTGCTATACAACCAATTAATGAGATAGGTATATTCATTTTTATTGCTTTGCAACTTATCTAATAGGTATTTTATTTCGCCAAAAATGGTAGGATTAGTTACCTCTCCCAAATACAATAATCTTGTGGCAACTATTTTTGCATTATCCGTTTCTAATTCTGTAAGTAATTGCTGTTTGTACCATAGCAACAATTCAATAAACCTTTCATAATCAGCTTTCCCCTCGATAATGCCTATATCTTTTAGATTATTTAAAAACCTAAAATTAGAAACTCTACTATTTATTTTGTTTAAAATCTGTGTTTTTAATAGCTCGTCTGCATTGTCATAAAATCCCCAAAAATTTTCTATAAATAAATCTGTATTGTAATTATCAAGCCACAGCCTAAATTGATTTTCTTTTGTAATTTTTGGCAATAAATCACTAAGCAAAGTTTCATAATTTTGGCTATCATATTTTTTTACTAACTCAACAAAATTAATTAATGTAGCATGGTCATTGATTTTGTCACTCTCAAAATTTGCTATTTTCTTGGCAAATATCATTGTGTTTAAATCCTCAAAACGAATAGCTAGTATTTTTTCGGCTAAAACCTCATCAAAAGTATCAAAATTTTTTAAAACATAATTTTTGTTAAGGCTATCATAATAGCCATCTAAGTGTAATAAAATACGATATTTTGGTATAAAATCGTCAAAAATGCTATTTAAAATAGGTTTATATAAGGTATCAATTATAGAACTGTTGTATTTTTTTTGAGTAGCTGCTGATGTAAAACGTGAAACCACAAGTTTAATAGAGTTTTTTATACTATCAAGTAATTTTATAACCATTTTATAACTTATGTCATTTTCATATGGTGCACAAAGCCATACACTTTTTAAATATAAATCCAAAGCTATATCCATATTCGTTTTTTTTTCACTAAGTATTGTATTTATTTTTTCACTTAAGTGTTTTAAAAATAAATTCCACACAAATAACTTCTCTTGTTCTGAAAGTTTTTCTAAAATTTCTTTGCGAATATGCTCTGTTTTTATAAATATTTTTGATATAAAATCAAGAGAAGGTTTCACATTAAAGCCTTGAAGCCACATATCAAAAAGTTGTTTTTCTGTTGCTATTTCATTGCAAATTTGTAGGATTTTTTGATGTCCTTTTTCTGTAATTTTCTGAAATATTTTTGTGCGAAAATTCTCTTTTTCTAAGAACATTTTTGCTATAATATTAACAGATGGTTCTACATCAAAATCTTGTATCCAAATGTCAAAAAGCTGTATTTCTGTTGCTATTTCTTGACATAGTAATAAAATATCTACTTTTGTTTTTGCATCAATATTTTCAAATATTTCTTCACGTTTTTCAGAAAAATCAATGAATAGTTTAGTTATAAATACCTCATTTTCTTCTATTAAATATCCCTCAGAAATAATTTGCAAAAGTTGCCTACCTGTTGCTTTTTCTTCACAAAATTGCAGTAATTCTTCTTGTTCTATTTCATTAGAGATTATGAATAATTTTTTATTATATTTGCGAAATTTTATGTTTTATTTCTTACTAACTCTCTAATATGTTGATTATCAAGGATATATTAAAAGATGCTAA
>JBIKRY010000311.1:0-5389 GCA_044348925.1 Bernardetiaceae bacterium | reverse complement strand
AATTCACGTTAAAACAAAATAGCTATGTTTTTACTCAAAGAGGATTTTACAACGCTGGTTAAAGATACTAATCTCAACCAAATTATAGAAAATAATGACGCAATTTTTGATACTGTCGCTGGCGAAACTATTGCACAGGTACGAAGCTATTTATTTGAAAGGTATGATACACCTACCATTTTTAGCAAAACAGGTACAGAAAGAGATGCGTATTTAATGAAACTTTGCAAGCACATTGCCATTTACGAACTGTATAAAAGGCTACCAAAATACATTGAAAATTCTCAAAGAGAGTTAGACTACAAAGAGGCTATTACTGCCTTAGAGAAAATTGCAGCTGGTGAAGTAGGTTTAGACTTGCCTCGCAAAGTAATAGATAGTGCAAGTAATACCAATTATACAAGAAGGCGTTTTGGCTCACAACCTCCACGTTCACACTGAAAATAATTAGTAAATTAGTAATTTATTAGTTAGTAAGTTAAAAACTAAAAATTTACTAATTTACTAATTAATTTTCAATGTGTTACATTAAATCACCATTAAAAATTCATTTAACGATGTTTAAAAAGCTATTTAATATATTTAACAGAAAAGAAAACCTATTTTTTGAAGTGAAAAACTCCGAAAGTAGCAAAACCAAACGTCCTAAATTATCTGAGAAAGTACGTAGCACAATTTCCAATTACCAACGTACAACTTTTAAAGATAGAATGCAGATAGATAGGTGGCAAGATGCAATTAACCAAGCAGAAAATCCGCCTTACTTTTATCGTTATCCTTTATATACCTTATATAAATGGGCATTAATGGATGCACAGCTTACGAGTGTTATGCAAACTCGTAAGAACAAAACTTTGTGCGAAACATTTATGCTGGTTGATGCAAAAAGTATTGAAAATAAGGAACTGACAAAGTCTTTCAAAACTTTGCCATTCTTTAAATTTTTTGAATTGGCTTTGGATACCAAATTTTGGGGACATTCTTTAATAGAAGTTGATGTTGATGAAAATGGTTTATCAGGTGTGAAATTAATTCCTCGCCATTTTATATCTCCTGAACGAGGGTTGTTTTTAATCAATCCTATGATTTCTACTACCAATGGCATTCCTTATCGCAATGAAAACTTGAATATTATTGAGGTTGGCGATGACGATGATTATGGTTTATTGCTCAAAGCCTCACGTTATGTGATTTGGAAAAATTACAGTTTTTCAGATTGGAGCAGACATTCCGAAAAATACGGTATGCCAACAATTATTGCCAATACAAATTCTACTGACGAAAGTGAGTTAGACAACATGGCAAAAGATTTAGCAGCATTGGGCAGTAATGGCTGGGCAATTTTAGCAGCAGAAGACAAAGTTACTTTATTGGAACAAGTCAATGGAGACCCTTATAAAATTTATCAGGAGTTTATTAAAACCAACGATGAACAAATATCAAAACTTGTCATTGGACAAACCATGACAGCCGACAACGGAAGTAGCAGAAGTCAAGGAGAAGTACACGAAAGAGTTTTAGATGCGTATGTGGAGGCTGATATGCGTTGGCTTAGTTTTGTGGTCAATAAACAGTTAATTCCTTTTTTGATACAACAAGGTTTTACTAATTTGGAAGGTTACGAATTCGTTTGGAAACATTTGCAAGAGGAAGATAATGAAAAAGACAATGAAAAAGATAAAATCCAATCAAAAGACACAAACGAAGATTTAAGTTTTTTCGACTCAGCCCTGCTAAACACAAGTGCAGTAATTGCTAATCAAACAGCAAAAATGCACCTCAAATTATCAGGGCTGTACCAACTTAGAGAAAATAATTTTGAAAACTTGAATAGTGAAGTTCCAAACTCTTTCGAAAGAATTTGGGATAAACTTGCAAAGGAACTGTACCAACAAAACAAAACTCCCCTCTCCTTTGGGGAGGGGCTGGGGGTGGGGCTTTTGAAACAAACAGCCAAAGAACTTAGCAAAGCTCTATTAGCAGGTGGTGTGAGTTATGAAACCTTGCCTGAATTAGCAGCTTTTATGCAAGAGAATATTTTTGTATTTTCGGGTTTCAAAACCTATCAAGAATTAAAACAAGCAAGTTTACTGTTGCGTGATGCCAACGGAAAGTTAAGAAGTTTTACAGATTTCAAAAAGGAAATTAAGAAACTTAATGCTACCTATAATGGTGCTTTTTTGAATGCAGAATATAATTTGGCAGTTAGTTCATCGCAAATGGCAACAAAATGGAAAGGTTTTGAAAGCCAAAAAGATGACTACGATTTGGTATATAAGGCAGTCAATGACAAAAGAACACGTCCTGAACACGCAGCCATTGACGGTGTGGTTGAACCCGTAGATAGTCCGTTTTGGAATACACATTATCCGCCAAATGGTTGGAATTGTCGGTGTACTGTTTATCAAGTAGAGAAAGGAACTAAGGGTACAACTATGCCAAAAGACATACCTGCTAATCCTTCTTTGTTTCAAAATAACGTAGGCAAAACAGGTATCATATTTCCGAGTTCGCATCCTTATTTTGAAAACTTGACACCTGCACAAAGAAAAACCGTAAACGGCAATATAGAAAAGGCTGTTAGTGAAATAAGAGAGGCAAAAATTTTGCAAAAAGCAAAAGAAATTACTAACTTGCGGTATGAAAAATTAAGTGTTTTTGATAGGTTTGGTAACATCATTGAGGAAGTCGATGGTGAAATAAATAGTGTAGAATTGACTAATTGGACTAAAACAACTAATCAATATACAATTCATAATCACCCTAAAAAGAGTTATTTTAGTCCAAGTGATATTTACATGACGCTAAAATATGATGCAGCCGAAATAAATTTAGTTACAGGTACTGAATTACTTATCATTACAAGACCTACAAACGGTTGGCAAACAAAATTAACATTTGATGATATTGACGAGTTGGAAAACTTATTAGAATATGATATGAATAAAATGATACTTGCTAATAAGACAGGAGACGAAATCTTACAATATTATGATGAAGCTATTATCAAATGGCTTAAAGAACTTGGTTTACTACTCAAAACTACAAAACTATGAACCTAAAAGAAGCACCTGAACAATTTCATAAAGAACTTGAAGTTGTTATGAAACGCATTATAAAAGAGCAAAGACAAAAACGCAGGGCAGAAGTAGGCGAATGCTATGATGATTCTATATTTGATAGCCTTGATAAAAATAGCGAAACCAGCAAACTTATCCAAGCTGAACTTGCCAAACTCAAAGAAAAGTATGGCGTAGAATAAAAAAAGGTGTCATCTTTTTAAAAGATGACACCTTTTGTATTTATGGTTATTGACATTATTTTAAAAGAAATTTAACACGATGAGAGAGTTATTTGAAACTTTGCGTCAGCAAGCAGAGCAAAAACGAAACAAACTGTCAGACAAAGAGAAAGCACAACAAAAGTTGGCTTCCTTCCTTTTATTTGACAAAATGCAGTCGCCTTATGATAATGCAATAAATGAACAAGAGTTTGAAAAAACAAAGGAAGAGTTGGAAAGTGAAATAGCTAAAAATTAGCTTAAAATGTGTTACAAACTACAAAAAAAAGAAACCTTTTAAAGGTTTCTTTTTTAAAATCCTGTTAATCCTGTGGCAGGCACTCCTGTAATCCTGTTTTAAATTTTCTTTAAAATCTTTTTGACTGTAGTAGCTGTTAATCCAAACCGTGTAGCTATTTTTTCTAATACATCATCGAATCGCAAGCGTTGCGTATTATACAATTCATTAAACTCCGCAATTAATAATTGATTACGAGCTAAAGTATTGTTGCGACGAGTCATAGCAGCTTTGGTAGCTGTCTGCGTATAATTAGTAGGTAAAGTAGTCATAGCAGTCATATAAGTACAAAATTAATTATTATTTAATTAACTGTATTTTTAATGTCGGATTTTTTTTAACATATTTTTTCTCAGCTCCATAATCAAAGGCAATAGCCTCAAAGCTTTGCACAGAAACTATCAAATTAGAAATAGTATGGTCAGGCATAATAGCAGTTCTACGTATTGAATTAATGATTTGTTGTTCTGTTGCAGAATCTACAAAATTAAAACCTTGTAAAGCTAAATAGACTTCGTCAGATAAATCTAAATGTTTTATCATGCCATCTTCCAAAGCCTCCAAACTTTCTGTTACTAATCTCACTTTAAATTTTAGCTGCCTTTCTACCATTTGTACATTATTGGGTAGGCTTAACATATCTATTTTATCAAATTCAATATAAGCCACAGGAACTGTAAACATTTCGGTTTCATTATCCATGTCCTGACGAGTGTACCAACTTACTTCTTTTAATTCCGTAATGGTTCTAAGCCTTTCGCTAATCACCAAATAAATCTCTTTTAGCATCTTATTTTCCGTGTTTTTTCCGTGTGTTCCGTGTCATCAGTGTTCCAAAAATATTACTTTGAAAATAGTTTTTCCAATTCCTTGTACACCATATTTTCAATTTGAGTTTCTAACTCTTGTGATTCTCCAATAAATTGACGTTTTGGAATTTCTATTTTGTGTGGTTTTGTAACTCTAAATCTACGTGTATTGGTAATTTGAGAATTTTTTGTTCTCCGCATTTGTGCTTTTACTTCCAATTCATCAGCCCTTTTCCTACTGATAAACTTTGACTTTCCATCTTTTCCAAAAGTGTAAGGAGTGCCACCAGGGTGATTGATAACACCACCTTCATTTTGAATTTCGGAATAAGGCATATCACTCATAATAATTACTTGTCCGTTTCTGCTTGTTACAATAACTGACCTTCGCAAATTTCCTGACCTGACTAACAAAGCCCTTGGTTTGTCTTTATTTCTACGGTCATTTCTATTTTGACTACTTGCTTTCCGTTTTTCCCAAGCTTTACCATCCCATGACGAAGTTTTAAATGCTTTCATAGAATATTGCAAAGCTATTTTTTCAGTTTTTTGCAATAACTTTTCTGCTAATAGTTTAAGTTCCTCTTCCATTTTATGACTAATTTAGTATGACAAAACTCTTATCTACAATAACATATTTTTCTACAAACCTACGAACCGCCTCTGCATCTACGGTAGTTGGAACATAAACAGTAAAATGTATAGACAAACTTACAGGATTGTTAAGCGTATGATTGACAATATAAATCCGTTTTAAAACCGTGTCAAAACGCCTATTCAATCTATATGCCAACAACAAAGTTTGTGAGTTGGCATAAGCTTCGTCACGTTGCTCAATGCTAAACAATAAAAATTCTTGGTGCAATTCTATCAACGGTTTGCACAAACAATATAGCCACAAAACATTCCATTCGTTTTTTTCAAAACTTGCAAACAGTCTTTGTATCTGCCTACCTATGTTGAGATTATAAATTAAAATATCCATTAGCCAGCTATTAAAGT
>JBIKRY010000310.1:0-5390 GCA_044348925.1 Bernardetiaceae bacterium | reverse complement strand
ATTTTTTGGAAATTTTTGGCTAAAATGGTCTATAATTTTCTGGGTTAATGCCAAATTATGGTTTCTTACGGTAGTTATTCCCAAATTTGCAAAATAATTAATACTTTGCGTTGCCAAAATATAAGGCATCACCGAAGGAGTGCCACCCCAAAAACGCAAAGCTGTTGTATGGTATTCGAAATGATGAATATCAAAAGCAAAGGGATTTTGGTGCGAAAACCAACCTACATCTACAGGTTTGCAATTTTCTACTATCGTAGAATTTGCCCACAAAAAACCTGCACCTGCACCACCACAAAGCCATTTTACACAAGAACCAATCACAAAACTTGCCTGCCATGCCTCTACGTCTATAGGCAATACGCCTACAGATTGGGCAATATCTACCACCGAAAGTATATTTCTACGATTTGCCTCTGCTACAATTTCTGTTACAGGAACTTGCACCCCTGTATTAGATTGTACGTGAGTTAGCAATAGCCATTGCACATCTGGAGTGCAAGCATCTGCCCAAACTTGTGGATTGGTTTCGTCTGCATTTTTTGGCAAAAATACCAATTCATAGCCCAAAGTTTTGGCTTGTGTTGCCACAAAAACGATAGAAGGAAAATCATTTTCACTCAACAAAATTTTATTTTTAGTAGCTTGTTTGGGCAATGAAAATAGAATTTTGGTTAAAGCACTGGACAAATTGCTTTGTGGGCAGAAATTTTGGGCTTTGCTACCCAACAAAGTAGCCAAACTCTGTTGAAAATCTGCAAAAACAGGCATCCATTGTTTCCAAGGCTCGGCACTCTGCCAAGCATCAAAAAATATTTTATCAAAATTGGATTGGGCTTGCACCAATGGACGACCAACCGAATGACTCAAAAAATAAATGCCATTGGTAGCTACAAAATCTTTTTGAAAAGAGGATAACATAAGTAGATAAATTTGTTAGTTTGGTAATTTTTTATTTTGCCAAATATGCAAAAAATTACCTTTGTTAGGTTACAAAGATGGAAATTTAAGCAATTATTTTCTCAGTTTTTATAATTAGTTGTATATTGCGAAAAAATTACGTTTTATGAAAAAAAAATCTACTGATGGCATTGTATTTAGTACCAATCCTGATTTTGAATATGCCAACGAAGACGAAATTGTCGTTACTTTAGCACCCGAAAAACAAAATTTACGCATACAATTAGACAAAAAAGCACGTGCAGGCAAACAAGTTACCTTGATTACAGGCTTTGTAGGCACTACTGAAGACCTCGAAATATTGTGTAAAACCTTAAAAAATAAATGTGGCACAGGAGGTAGTAGCAAAGATAATGAAATTATTATTCAAGGAGATTTTAGAGATAAAATAGTAGATTTTTTGTTGAGCCAAAAATATAGAGCCAAAAAAATAGGCTAATATTTGCTAACAAAATATAATTTTTGTTAGCAAATAATTACTAAATTTGCAAACCGATAAAAGAAATATCATCTCTTTGTGTTTCGTTTTGTTGGTGTGTTGCCAATACGTCTAAAAATTTTTGTTTTTGTGCTTGTAATGACAAATTTGATGCTGCTAAAATAGTAGTCCGCATTTTTTGCAAACCCAAACGGTTTCTATGCACATCATTTTGGTCAGCATAACCATCAGTAGTAAAATAAAGCATTTGTTGCTTTTCCAAACAAAATACTTGATTGCTAAATTCTATTTTTTGCTTGGTATTGCCACCAATATAGGTTCTTTCACTTGCTAATTTTATTAACTCTTTTGTTGTTTTATCTACGTAATAAATATACGAATTTGCACCTGCGTATGCTATTTGTACTTTATTGTCTGTTTGTTGTTCAAAAAGACACAAACTAATATCCAAACCATCAGAGTTTTTGCCTTCTTTTTGTCGCAATATTTTTTGGATACGAATATCCAAATTCTGTAAAATTTGTGCTGGAGATTCTATTTTGGCTATTTCTACCGATTCATACAACAAGGCATTGCAAACCATTGTCATAAATGCACCCGAAACGCCATGCCCCGTACAATCTGCCAAGGCAAACAAAGCACGTGGATACTTGTTACTATCTGCCTGCAAATTACAAAACCAATAAAAGTCGCCACTTACTACATCTTTTGGCGAATAAATCACAAAATGGTTGCTAAAAAAATTATTTATTAAATCGGAATCAGGTAAAATTACAGATTGAATATTTTGGGCATAACTAATGCTTGCATTTAGACGTTTGCTGGTTTCTTGTAGTTGAAAAAGGGTTTCTTCTATGATTTTTTTCTGTTTGTCGGTAGTATTTCGTTGATTTTCTAAAGCCTCATTGATAGCCAAAAGTTCTTCGTGTTGTTGTTTGATTTCCTCGTTTTGTACTTCAAGAATGGCATTATTTTCGGTTAGTTGATAGGTTCTTTTTGCAACATTTTCTTCCAAAATTATATTTTGTTTTTGCAATACCTCTAATAAATCTGTTTTGGCTTGTTCTTTTTCTATTTTTAAGCTATTAATTTTGTCTGCCAATGCCAAAGATAAAAGCAACATTTCGGCAGCCGAGCCAAATTGCATAGCTTGTAAGGTGAAAGCATTGGCAGGCAAAAGCCCCAAATTTCCTCCAAATTGCACAAGCACGCAAAATAAAAAAGAGCCAAAAGCATACAAATAAAATTTGGCAGGTTTGAATCCTTTTTGGTATAATCTGGTAGCTGTATAGAGCAAATAACAAGAACTTAACATAGCTATTACATTGACAGTCAAGCAACTAAATAACCGAAATCCTGTAAAACCTGCGATTGCCGAAATCCAATAACAGACAATAATCCCTACTAAAACTCTATGATTTTTTGGGCTTTGTGTTTTGGTGTTAAGAAATACGATAGAAAAAATATTTGCCAAACTTCCTGCAATTCCATAAGTTCCCAATAGATAAGGATTTACTTCTTCCCAATGAACAAATAATAAAGAACTTGTAATTCCCTTAAAATCTGCTAAAACAATACTTAGCATAGCCACATAACATACATATATTAGATAAAGTTTGTCCCTAACCGAAAACCAAATAAATAAATTGTATAATATTATGAGTAAAACAAACCCAAAATAAAGCCCTTGTAGAATATTTTGTTTGTAAATAGTCCAAATACTGTGATTTATTTCCTGAATTAGCAAAGGCACTGCCAATGGTTTTACACTTTTGACACGAATATAAAAAGTCATTACTTGTTTAGTTGGCAACTCCAAAGGAATTACAAATTGATGTAAAGGGTAAATTCTGTTTTGAAATGGTACTAACTGCCCAAGATGTAGTGTTTTTTTTAGGCTATCTGCCTGCACTGCATAAAAACTAAGGCTATCTATGTCGCCTTTGTCTATTTGCAAAAGGTACTGTTTGTTGCTATTATTTTGTACGCAGAGTTTCAACCAATAGGTAAATGGTGTTATCTGAAAATTAGGCACTTCGTTAGTACTCTGTAGCCAAAGTAGTTCTTCTTTAGGGTGCAATATATTTTCTATGCACAATATGCCCTTTTGGTCTTCCAAAATTGTTGCATATTTTCCTACATATTCTGCATCTGAAATGTTTTGTAATACCAAAACCTTTTGGGCTAAAATAGTATTTGCTAAAAATAGTAAAAAAATAACGTAAAAAAGTTGTCGCATAAAACAAATACCATGAGTTTAACAAATATAGAAATTTAGTAAGATATATTTTGCATATTTTTTTAAAAATAGTCTGTAAATATTTTGTATTGTGTAAGTTTATTGATTTTTTAAAATTTTGTTATATAGTAAGGAATTAGAATTAAAATTCTTTAGTATTTTTGCAACAAAATCTCAAATGATGCCCAAAATGTTGCTTTTATGTGCCTCTTGTAAACCTAAGACATACTTCGTATTTTTATTGCTGTATGTAGCTTTACAAATTCCTTTGTTCGCAAAAAATTATGCAAAAAAAATTATTGTAGAAGATTCTCTTTTGGCAAAGAAAAAAATAGACTCTATCAAAAAAGTACAAAGAAATAGACTGCTTATTTTTCCACTTCTTGCTTATTCGGCAGAAACAGCATTGGGTTTTGGATTTGCAACGGCATACGTATTCAAAACCAAAAAAGGGGACAGTCTTACCCGAACTTCTACCATTCCAACAGGTGCTATTTATACCACTCGCAATCAAATTATTATTGGGGTTGGTGGAAATATTTTTTTTCCCAACGAAAAATATATTATGCGATTTGAAAATACCCTTAGCAAATTTCCAGACCGTTTTTGGGGCGTAGGCAACAATACCAAGCAAGAGGCAGAAGAAATTTATAGTTATTCTCAATTCTTGATTAATCCACAATTATTGCGAAAAGTTTATCGTAGGCTTTTTGTGGGGGCAGTATTTGAGTTGCAAAAAATATTTGATATGGAATATACTCGAAATGGCGTTTTTGACAATTCTACTATTTATGGCAAAAATGGCGGTTTGAGTGTTGGTTTTGGCGGCGTAGTTTCTTACGACACCCGTCTAAATTCCTATGCACCCAATCAAGGTGGCGTAGTGCAAATTACGGCTCTGAATTTTAATAAAAGTTTTGGCAGTGATTTTCCACATAGTATTATCCGTTTTGATATACGAAAATATTTTAAAACTACCCGAACTCACGTTTTAGCATTTCAAGCAACAGGCACTTTTACCGATGGAGAGCCACATTTTAGGAATTTAGGGCAGTTGGGTAGCTCGACAATGATGCGTGGATACTATGCAGGACGTTATAAAGACAAACACGCCTTTGCCATACAAGGCGAATATCGTATGCCATTGATAGGAAGATTTGGTATGGTGGGCTTTGCGTCTGTAGGTCGTGTGGCAGATAAAATAGAACATTTTTCTGTAGAAAACTTAAAATATGCTATTGGTGCAGGCTTGCGTTTTGCACTTATCAAAAATGAAAAATTAAATTTGCGTTTAGATTATGGAATAGGACTAAACGAAGATAATAAACAAAATGCTTTCCAACTAAATTCCTCTAATTTTTATGTACTTATTTCAGAGGCTTTTTAAGTAAGTTTTGTGTAATAAAATATAGGTTTTCCGCATCAAAATTATTTTAACCACATAGTAACATAGATACATAGAAAAATATAAGTTAAGGAAGGTAATATAAGTAGAAAAACTGTGTAAATCTGCGTGTTCTGTGTTATCTGTGTTCAATATTTTAGCAGTAAGACGAATTTTATTACATAAACCTTACTTTAAAATTTTGATGCGGAAAACCTAAATAAAATAAGTATTATTTTATTATATCTCTATCTTAACGCAGCAATTCCCACTTTGCAATAAAAATGTTAATTTTTGCTATTTTTGTGATTTCAAGTAATTCCCTACTTTTATGCCAAAAAGTTTTTCATTTTTGCGAAAGTCCCTGA
>JBIKRY010000309.1:0-5391 GCA_044348925.1 Bernardetiaceae bacterium | reverse complement strand
CCTTACTTTATAGCAGAACTATATTCTTTTTCAAAGGATTTGAAAAATTTTGCACAACTCTACCAAAAGTTGACAAATGTCCATATGGTAAAATTGGAATAAAATTGCCAAAGTGGGAATTGCTGTTTAGCAATTCCCACTTTGGCTAATTAATTGATAATCAAGTATTTAACTCGTTTTTCTGCATTTATCAATTTGCTGATAATCAATGAATTACCTAAAATCTGAAAAACGTGCAGACAAGTATTGATAATCAATGAATTAAATACGTCAAAGTGGGAATTGTTGATTTGTAGTTCATGTTGAATTAGTGTTTTACTTTATGGCTTATTAACTATTTTTAGGAAATAGGTAAAATAAATAGTTTTTGTAATAATCTTTCCAAAAGCCTTTTAAAACTTTTGGAAAGAATATTACTACATTATTGTCGCATTACTTTAACTTTCTCTGGCTTCACCCATGTTTTAAACTCGTTGGTATAATACAAAAATGCAGAACTTGCAGATGCTTCATATTCTCCACCGATTTCTGCTTTTAAATCCAAGTGAATAGTTTTGGTTTCGTTAGGTTTTAGTTGGCGGTAGTAAAAAATTATGTTATTGCCAACAGTTTCATAAAAATCTACCACTTTTTTCTCTTGCAACTCTTTCAACTGCCACAATTGCGGACTTAATCCTGAAGGAATACCCACAATGGCTAAGGTCATTGGCAGACCTTCTGAAACCTTATTTTGCAAAGTTGTAGTTAGTCGCAAAGTTTCGCCGACTTTGATTTTGGAGCTTACTAATTCTGTTTTTAAATTAACTTTACATTCTTTTTGAGAATTTGGTACATTTGTATTCCATTGAATACCAATAGAATAAGGTAGGGCATTTTTGCAATCAACGTATTTTATTGTAATTTCGTGTTTGCCTTTTGTGAGAGGTTTTTCCCAATTTTTTAGGCTAATTTCCTCTTTGCGACCTGCTAAAAAACTTTGTTCTGCCACTTTTTTGTTATCGACATAAATTTCTACTGTACCATTTTCGGTAGTTTTTTTTGAGAATTTGGCATATTCCACTAAGGCTTTCAACGCCAAAATCGTACTTTGTGTATTGCCAAAACTCCCATAACTGCGTGAATTTACCAAAAATTTTGTAGCCTCTGTAATTGCTTTTTGTGGATTTAAACTTGCAAAGTTTTTAAAACCTTCAATGTTTTTTAGTTTTTCAGCTTTCATAATTGCCAAAATTGCCAATGAAGTTGTTTCTATGTCCAATGCTTGCCCATAACTGCATGTTATCGACATTTTTTTGCCTGTCCACTTGCCATTTTGTTGCAAAGGCAACAATTTTTCTAAAACTTTTTCTGCTCGATTTATATCTTTTCGCAATAATAATGCATTAGCAACCAAACTTAGTTGATACGCATCACTATTTTCCATTGCTTTTTCATAGACATTCGAAATTTCTCGGTCAATATCTTTCACCCCTGCTTCTGCCAACGCATACACAATATAGGCATTGGTAATATCGGCATCTGCACGTCCAAAATCGTCTAAGGCTTGCTGACTTTTGAGAAAACCACCTTTACCATCTCGCCGACCAAGCAACCAATTTGTAGTACGGTCAATCATGGCATTATCTACATTTGCATATACGCTTTGCATGTCCTTAAATTCCATTAGTCCATAGGCAGTCAAAGCCTCGTGTGCAGGTGTGCCACCAAACCATTCGTAACCTTTTTCTTTTGTTTCGAAACCTACTAATTTTTTGTAACCTGCTTTGACCAAATTGTTAGCCTTTGCCATCACGGCATCATCTTTTGTGTTCGTTTCTTTTAAGTAGTTCATTACCAATAAGTTAGGATAGGTTGTTGAAGAAGTTTGTTCAAAACAGCCATAAGGCTCTCGCAACATTCCTTCTAATCCACTTAGCATATCGGACACACTACTTGGATACGCCTGAAAAACTGCAGCAATAGTTCCTTCAATCGGTTCGTTGATTTCTATGCTAAAAGTCTTTTCCAACTCCTGCCCACCAAAACTCAATGCACTCGGAAATCCTTTTGGTTTTACCTCAATTCGTTGCATAAAAGCATCTTTTTCGCCTCCTGCATCAAACGAAATCGCAAAAGTATCCACGCCCAAAATATTCATCATTTCATAGTTCAAAAACACAGTTTTTGCTTCTTTTGCCAACAAAGTTATTTGTTTTGGTAACTCACTAATGAATTTAAAACCTTTTGGATTTTTAATCTGCAACTGCCCTTTCAATTCTTTTTCTGTATTATTTACCAAAGTCAAAGGAATTTCTATTTTATCTCCCATTGTTAATTCGGTTGGCAATTTTATATCCATTGCAAAGGCTTTTTGTGTAAAATAATTGTAGTTTGCACTGCCTAAACTTCCATCTTTCCCAATTCCTTCGACTGTTGCACGGAAACTTGTAACTTCATCTGAATTATAAAACTCTATTTCTGTTTTGCCTTTTCTGTCTAAACTTATTGAATTTTGCCAAAAGATAGTAGAACGAAAATCACTTCGCACCTCCGAATTATTGCTTTTTTGGGTAATTAAATCTTTGTTGTTTGGGCTATAATCTACTTTTGGAAATACCCTTGCACGTACATAACGTACAGTTGTAGCTACAGGCTCGTCATCCATCTCCATATCTTCGCCACGAATGGCATTATCTGCCCAAGCAATATCTTGTTTTTGTGCAATTCCTTGTTTATTTGCTTTTCCTTCTTCTGCTTTTCGATTTGCCACTCTGCCATCTGCTACTTTTGTAGCTATTTCTGCTTGTGGTTTTGCCAAAACTATAGGTTTGATAACCGTTTGTACTTTATCTGCAATATTCACTTTTCCATCAGGTGCAACTTCTTTTGCTTTTTCTTTTGCCACGTCTTGTGGTACATTTGCCATAAAAGGTGCAGGATTGGGTGGGTTTTCTAATGCAAGTTGGGGCTTTTCGTCCCTTTCTTGTTTCAATATTTCTTTTCTATTGTCTGCTATTGGGTCGATGGCATTTTTATCAAAATGTTCATCTATTGCCATTTTTTGCAACATATAATATTTTGGTTGCAAATCTATTTGCAAATTTTGGCTATATTCTGTAATGGTATGGGTAAAAATCTGGTTGTCATGTGTAGTAATTGTCAAAACCAAAGGCTCGTATAATTTGTGGTGATAGATGGCAAACTTACCATTTTTGTCGGTTTTGAGTTCTGTTTTTTTGCTTAATTTGTCAATTTCTGGACTTGGAAAACTGATTTTTGCCTCCGCCAAAACCTTATTATCCAATAACAAAGTTCCTGCAATAATAGCTTTTTCTGCTACAAATTCGTGACTAACTGCTCTATTATCAAATACTTGTTTCCACGTAAATTTTCGCCAAGCAGAAGTAAGCAAAACAAAATCTAAGGCTTGTTTTGATTTTGGTTCTTTGGAATTTAGGTAAAAACTTGGTTCTTCTATTTTCTCTGTAACTTCTTGTTCGAGCAACAAACTTGTCAAAATATTAGCTTGTTTATCGTCTGCAAAATTGAGGTTTTTTTCATTAACCACCGCCAAAGAAAGTTCTGCAGGCATTGGCAAACCACGTTCATCGTGAGCCATAATCGTCATTTTTACCTTTTCTCTTGGCAGATATTTTTCTTTGTCGGTTTTAATGCTGATGTGCATTTGTTTGTGTTCATTTACAAAAACCATTCTTTCGGCACGTGCAATATTTTTGCTGTCAAATAGAGTAATTTGTGCTACCCCTATTGGCATATTTTCGGTAGGAATTTCTATTTCCGTTGTGCCAACCGTTGCTTTAAACTCTTGACCATAATAAATTTCTCCTCTAATTTGGGTTACAATTCGCCATTTTTCTGTTTCAGCATTTGGTTTTACGTTGCAATGCACTTGCAAATGTATTGCTTCTTTTTCTGTTTTTTTCACAAATAGTACATAGCCAACGGGCAACATTTCGGGCAATTCGTAGCTATGTGTAATGCCTTTGGGTTGGGTAATTTTTGCAAAATATTTGGTATCAATTTCAGGTAACAACATAAAATTGCCCATACCTTTATGAAAACTGCTAAATTCTCCCACTTTTTTACCTTTGTCGTTTTCTATAACTCCTTGAATATCAGTACCTTTTCCAAATTCATCAACAGCTTTAAAAGCTATTCGGTTTTGCAAATTCATAATCATATCACCACCTTCGGGATAAAATTTTATTGCAATATTATTGCGTGTAATTGGAATACTGCGGCTAATACTTTCTTTTTGTCCTTGAAAATCTAATAAAACATTCAATAATCCATCATTACTTACAAGTTTGTTTGGCAACGAAATTTTAATAGTAGCCTTGCCTTCACTGTCGGTTTTTCCGTTGCTATGCACAAAAGTATTTCCTTTGATTTGGGCAATGTATGTAAAGTTGTAATTTGCTAAAGGTTGATTTTCAAGGTTTTTCAATTCCAATTTTGCTTCTGCTACCTCATTTGCCCCATAACCTTCTCTCTCAAAATCTAATTTCATAGCCAAACGAGGTAAAACAACTGCTTGTATAGAAATTTCTTTCTCAAAAATTCTGCCTCCTGACGAGTGGGGAGTTTTTGTTGTATTTATTTCCCCTTCGTGGTTTGCGTGGCTATTTTTCATAAAATTTGTATAAGCCCTAATTTTATACAAACCTCCGTTCATCGTTTCGTCAATCTCAAATTCACCTGCTGCCCCGCCATTTTCTGTGATTAAATGCAATTCTTTTTCGACTGCCCCTTTGGGATTAATCAGTTCTATGTGCAGAATATCAGATTGTGTCGAAAATTTGAACAGTCTTTCATCACGCAAATACGCCTGAAACCAAATAGTTTCGGTAGGTTTGTAGAGAGTTTTATCGGTTTGTAAATAGATTTTTTCGTTTACTTGGTTTTCTAAAAACAAGGCTAACTGTGTTTTTAGTTTTTCCGTTTGTGGGTCAAGATGTAGCACAAAATTGCGTTTTTGCAACATTACAAATCCTGCTAAGGCAACTGTTAGCACCACTAAGGATAAAAACAGTCTTTTTTTGGTAGTTTTCATAAAAGTATGATTTTGGTTATTTGTAAGTAAGATGCAAAGGGTTTGGAAATTCCATAAAAAAAATAAAAAAATCTATAAGTTTGTTTATTTTCTGTGTTGATGCTTTGAAAATTAATTGCTAGGAAGATAAGCATTGCAAAAGTTTATGCTAAAAACTTGAAAGAATTGCTATGTAAAATTGCAGAACAAATAGTACACAGCAATATTATTTTTGATAGGACTTTGAAGAATGGAGTTTATGAATAATTTGTATAATAGACTTTAGTCTGTTTTTAAGTAGTTGAAAATCAATAACTTGCACAGACTAAAGTCTATGCTACAGCAATTATTCATAAACT
>JBIKRY010000388.1:0-3721 GCA_044348925.1 Bernardetiaceae bacterium | reverse complement strand
ATCCGTTATTGTCAAAATAATCCGTAGTTCACGTTAAAGTAAGGTTTATGTAATAAAATTGTAATAAAATTCGTCTTACTGCTAAAATATTGAACACGGATAACACAGAACACGCAGATTTACACAGTTTTTCTACTTATAGTACCTTCCTTAACTTATATTTTTCTATGTATCTATGTATCTATGTTACTATGTGGTTAAAATAATTTTGATGCGGAAAACCTAAAATTCTAATGTTTTTCTTGGTCTATTATTGAGTTTTTGCTTAGGCAGCCCCCCTGATTTCTGTAATATTTTGAACAGAATAATTGCTAAAATCCGATTTTTTTGGAATATATTGGCGTATCAAACCATTAGTATTTTCGTTTGCCCCTCTTTCCCAAGAATGGTATGGATTTGCGAAATAAATTTTTACACCAATTTCTTTTGTAATTTTTTGATGGTTTGTAAAGCGAAACGTCGCACCGTCTTTTCCGTTGTCAAAAGTGATAGTTTCACAGGGCATTCCTGTTCTTTTGAAGAAATTCACGACTGCATTTTGACTAGGCGTCCCCCTAACATTTTGCAGTTTTTCCCTCTAATTTTTCAATGTAAGTAAATCTTGATTTTCGTTCAACTAATGTTAAAATTGCGCCTTGATGATTAGCCCCAATTATTGTATCACCCTCCCAATCGCCATATCTTTCTCTCGTTTCAACTTCTGCTGGTCTTTCATCTATCATAACTTTATTGGGTATCACTCCTCTTTTTTCCTTTGTTAGCAACCTTTTTTTACGATATTTTCTCTTTTGTCTCAGGTTTTCATACAATTTACCACCATTTTTCTTATCTTTATAAATATGTTGATAAATCCATTCATGACTCATTGTTTCCTTATTTTCTTTTTTCAATACGCCTACAATTTACTCTGGGCTGTATTGTTTTCTTAGTAAGTTTTCTATAGAAATCTTAATATTTGCATTAAATTTATACGGTTTTTTGTCTTTTCTACGTTTTATTGCTAAATTATTTGCAATCTCAGCATCATACAAAGCATCACTTTTTTTGTTACGTTTTTTTTCATTAGAAATTGTACTTTCGCTAGTTCCGACTTGCAAAGCAATTTCTTTTTGTGATATATTTCTTGTAGGTTTTCCGCATCAAAATTATTTTAACCACATAGTAACATAGATACATAGAAAAATATAAGTTAAGGAAGGTAATATAAGTAGAAAAACTGTGTAAATCTGCGTGTTCTGTGTTATCGGTGTTCAATATTGTAGCAGTAAGACGAATTTTATTACATAAACCTTACTTTAAAATTTTGATGCGGAAAACCTATATTTCTTGCAAAAAGTGCAGAAATTTCATATCTTTGTTTTAAGGTTAGGTGTGCCATAGTTTTGTTTTCTTTTTTATTTTGCAATTCAAAAATAAACATAAAATATGACATTATTTAACCTTTTTTTTAATTTCCCCAATTTCATTTCAAACTTGATTCCAAGTAATGATATGCCTAACAGCGCATAATACATAAAGGAAAGTTTCCCACTTTGGCGACTAAAATCTTTTTCGCTGACACGAAAATTTAATTTTGTGCTTTCACAAAGCAAAAAAAATTTTAGTTTTTCAATTATATCTAGTACTTTTGAGCTATAAGTCATTGTAAAAATGTAAGTTGTGAAATTCAGAACTTTACAAAAATACACTTTACTTTGACTTATTTTTACTTTCTTAGCTTAATAGCATTGGACTTTAGTCCGTTTGGTAGCAATGAAAATCACGATTTTTAGGCAAAAAATACGATTTACATTATTAAAAAAAACGGACTAAAGTAGTATTACTACACAACTTGCATTATTTATTTAGCTAATTCCAAACATATTGCCTTAAATTGTTCTCCTCTATCTTCATAGTTTTTAAACAAATCAAAACTTGCACAAGCAGGCGAAAGCAAGATAATATCTCCTTTTTCGGCATAACTAAAAGCCCTTTTTACCGCAGATTTGATGTCTGTAGTATCTGCAATGGCAGGAACTTTGCCTTTAAAAAATTTATATAATTTTGTATTATCTTTTCCCATACAAACTAATGCTTTTACGTTTTTGCCTACCAATTCCTCTATTTGTTTGTAATCATTGCCTTTGTCTGTACCACCTGCAATCCAGATAATTGGTTGTTCATAACTTCCCAAGGCATAATATACGGCATCTACATTGGTTGCTTTAGAATCATTGATACACACAACGCCATTAATTTCTACTACTTTTTCTAAACGGTGTGCGGTATTGGTAAAAGTTTTTAGCCCTTCTCGTACCTGCTCGGCAGTTACCCCAGCCAACATTGCTGCTGTAATTGCTGCACAAGCATTTAATTGATTATGCCTACCAGGAATAGGTAAATTATCAAATTTGATGGCTTCTTTTTGTGTTTTTGCCAATGTTCCCACAGGAATTACAATATTTTTACCATCATACCACTTGCTATTAATTGGTTTTAAAGTAGCAAAAGGCTCATCTTCTTTCATTTGTTTTGCAATGATTTTGTCTTCTCCATTGTAAAGCAATACTTGACTTTCCTCCATATTTTGCATCAAACGAAATTTTGCATCTATATAGTTTTGCATATCTTTATTATACCTGTCCAAATGGTCGGGAGTAATATTGAGCAAAATAGCAATGTTTGGCGTAAATTCATAACAATCATCTAATTGAAAGCTACTTACTTCGAGTACATACCAATCAAATTGGTCTTTACTTACCGATTCTGCAAAACTTTTGCCTACATTGCCAGCAATACCTACTTTTAAACCTGCACTTTTCATCAAATGATAGGTTAATAAAGTAGTAGTTGTCTTGCCATTTGTCCCTGTAATTCCAATTAATTTGGCTTTAGTATAACGTGCTGCAAATTCAATTTCAGAAATAATGCGAATACCTTCCTCTCTAATTCGAGTAATAATGGGAGATTTTTCAGGAATACCAGGGCTTTTGATAACTTCTTCTGCCATAAGAATAACTTTTTCGGAGTGTTTGCCTTCCTCAAAAACGATATTATTATTCTCTAAAATTTCTTTATACGAATTACTAATTTTGCCAAGTTCAGACACAAAGACGTTGAAACCTTGTTTTTTGGCAAGCAAAGCAGCACCTACACCACTTTCGCCTGCACCAAGTATGACTTTAAATGTTTTTTCCATGTTTTCAGAAATATTACAATCTATTTTTGCTAAAATAATTAGTGATATTGGGTAATTTAGAAAATTAATACAGAAATTAATAATGTCTAATTTCTAAAAACAAATTACTTGACTTCTATCAGAATATAAAAATCAGTTTTTGTTTTCATAACATCATGCACCATTAAATTGTGTGTTTCACTAATTTTCCATTTTTCTTGTTTATTTTCTAAGACCATTTCTCCAAATTTTTTGGTGTAATAGTCAATCAATTCTGCATTTAATGCCTCGTACAATTCTAATGTATTTACTCGAACTTCCACATTTATCTTATCTACTTTGCCTGCTTTAAATTTGTACATGATTGTCGCAGTTTCGCCTTCGCCTAAAGATACTTTGTAGTTGAGTGCATCGGCGGTTTCTTTGACCAAGGTAGCGTCTACATCTGCTTCTAATTTTTTGACTTCTTCTTTGCTCATCTGCAAATTGATACCTCGAAAAACTCCATCTAAACTTGCCACTAATAATTGGAAATCTTCGCTATAGGTTGCAAAATGTTTAATA
>JBIKRY010000308.1:0-5467 GCA_044348925.1 Bernardetiaceae bacterium | reverse complement strand
GGAAACCCTATCGTAAGTATATATACAGAAATGACCCCGAATCCGGAAACAATGAAGTTTGTGGCAAATAAATTATTGTATCCAAGTAAAAGTATTGATTTTCAAAACGAGCAAGCCTCTTCTCCTTCACCTTTGGCGAAAGAGTTGTTTGGTTTTCCTTTTATTAAAGGTGTTTTTATTGCGAGTAATTTTGTAACGCTCACCAAAACTGTTGAAACAGACTGGAACGAAGTGATTCCATCTCTTAGAGAGTTTTTAAAAGAATATTTAGAAGAAGGCAAAGTGGTGATTAATGAAGATGAAATTGTGAAACCAATTGAAAACAATGCTACTAGCGGAGACGATTCTGAAATTGTAACTCGAATAAAAGAACTATTAGAAAACTATGTGAAGCCTGCTGTAGAAATGGATGGTGGTGCTATATCATTTAAAAGTTACCACAATGGCTCGGTAACGTTATCTTTGCAAGGATCTTGCAGCGGTTGTCCGTCTTCTATGATTACCCTAAAGTCGGGTATTGAAGGCATGATGAAACGCATGATTCCTGAAGTGAAAGAAGTATTAGCAGAAGCTGTGTAATCAATATTTTAGCTTTGAAAAAAGGATTTGCATTCGCAAATCCTTTTTTCGTTTTATTCCACCACCACTTTTTTGGTTTGATTTCCTACTTTTAAATAATACATTCCACTATTCAAATTCCTCACATCTATTTCATTTTCTTTAGTTGATAAAACCAATTGACCGATAGAATTATACAACTGCTTACTGACATCCGACATCCGACAACTGACAACTATTTTTGTTGATGCAGGATTCGGATAAACCACCAATTCTTCATTCTTCATTACTAACTCTTCATTGCTTTGAGGATAACACGTTTTTGCACCCAACCCATAATTAGGCATACAAGGAGGATTAGATAACCAACCATCCACAATTTTAGGACTTCTAAAACATTTTCTACAAAAGTTGCAGCTTGCCCCTGCTCCATTAGGATTATCAATCACGCTCATTTGTTTTGAAATGCCATGCCAATTGCCAATATATAATTTCCCATCTTGTGCTACATTCATTAAATGATAACCAGCAAAAAAAGTATCGGTTGTATCAATTTCACTCACATGAAACCACGATTTGTTTTGTAAATCGTATTGCAAAATATGTGAATACTTACAAACATATAAAAATTTATTATTAGGAGAAAAACATAGCCCTTGTGTTGAACTATCAATGTCGATACCAAGAGTTTGAGTAGGTACAGATATTTGTTGGTAGTTGCTTAAAACACCATAACACCTGTCAAAATCAGCCAAATAAACAAATCCTAAAAAGTCATTTTGCGTGGTAGCCATTTGAGTACCATCATTGTTAAACATCATTTGTCCTATGTAATCTGTTTTGCCATTTTGTGCAAAAGGCATTCGTTGTATCCCTTTATTATAAATGGTGTCTTGTGTTACCAAAAAAGTATATACATGATTGCTATCCAATGCTTTTTTAAGCAACCACCAATCTTTGCCATTGCTATGTCGGCAAGCCATCATTTGACTCTGGCTCAATTTTCCACTTTCTACTAAAGGCACATTTCGTTTAATTACTTTGCCTACACCATTATTCCCATTCATATCTATTATACTGTATTGTAAAACGTCCATAGGGTATATGCCAGTAAATTGTGGTCCAAACCATACCGAATCTATATTTTTTTCAGTACTAACAGCGTTTATAAAATAACATTTTCCACTATCCATTGGCAAAAAAATACAAGCTTGGTCATGATGAGCAACACTATTTTCAAAAGAGTTAAAATAATCGCTACATAATGTATCACCATTTTCTATAAAAAATCCATATTTATCATAAATGTGTAAGCCATTGCTAATAAATTTTATATTTCCATTGCTATCACAAATATTTGCATTACCACGAGAATTAGGTGTTAAAGTATTATAAGCAAATGATATGGTAGTATCAAAAATATAACTAATATTATTATATTTAGTGTACACTGCAAGTCCCCCATTAGCCCAACTTTGACCATAATATGATTGCCCAAATAGAAAAGTATTTGTTAAAATGAGTATTATTATATTAAAAAGTTTCTTATTCATAATTATTTAATTAAAAAATGGAATACTCAAATGTACAAGTATTCCATTTTTATTTGCAATTTTATTCTACAGTCAATTTATCTGTTTTCATTACTTTAGTATTCACTACATATTTATATATATAAATCCCTTTTTCTAAATTGGCCACAGAAAATTTTATTCTATTGCTTGTTGAACTCAAATCCAACGTCATTCTAGCACGACCTAACATATCAAAAATAGTTATTTTGCCTTGTGTATTTTCATGCAATATATAATCGATCGTTACTTCATCCGTTGCAGGATTCGGATAAACAGTTATTTCATTTTCCATTACATTGGCTAACAAATTCATATCTATGCCTGCTTCTTCATTGCTATTGCCTCCTTTATTAGCCACTGTGCTTTGGCATATTGCAATATCATCAAAATTGATGCTTGGGTCATAGCTGGCATAGATTAATCGTGCTTTATACACAGCCGTTCCTTGTTGCAACGGGCAGCTCATAGCTATTAGAGCTACTTTCACACTGTCAGTAGTGTCTATACTAGCTCTACCGCCTTCTAACCATGTCAAGTAAATGTCGTTGATATACTGCTCATTTGCCTCCAACTCATTGGTGCTAACGATGGCATTGTTGTATGTACGAATAGGCATCACACGTTCTGCAAAAGTAATTGTAGTGTCTTCATACGCCACCGAATCGCTTAAACCTTCTATCAATTTATCTACATGATACAACTCATCCCTAAAAGTTGCATTTTCGGTATTGTAAAAATTGGTGAGGGTTGGGTTATTTGCCATATTCAAATCACCATCAGCCAAATCGCAATACAGCTTTCCGTCTTCTATCCATTTTCCCACTTCGCTAAAATCGGCATACTGCCCACTTTCTTCAGCGATAGCCACCGCATCAGTCTCTGTAAATATGCCACCATTGTTGCCAGGAATCATACTCATGATAGAGGCTGTAGCTAAACAACCATTATAAGGAGTTCCTGATGTGCCAATTATATTATAATTTGCACCAGAAGTTGAAGCACCACTAGTAATACTTGAATTAGTGTAAATAAAAGGAGCTGGAGTTGTAGCAAATCTAAATAAGGTAGTATTAAACGGTGCAGTAAACAAACTGCTGCTTGTAAATTGGTTATTATTGTCTTGAAACAAACCACCAATATCACCAATATTAGCTCCTGCTCCTAAATCTTGAAAACGTAAACCATTGCCATGCAGGGTAAATTTATTACCCATAAATTTAGTACCTGTGCAATTACCTGTAACCATAGCTCCAATGCGCGTTTTGTTAAATCGGTTGCAGCTAAATTCACAATTTTTACTGTTGTCTATACGCATACCTTCAATATTGTTAATACCTCCAGAAAGTAACGCATTATTTCCATTAGATCGGTTTTCTATAATACGAGTATTGTTGCATTGTGTGATCAAATAATGGGCTGCAATTGGAATACCGCTCACACCAAAATTAACGTTACCATTGTTTACAAGGCTTGGAGAAGTGTTTAAATTATCAACAGTATTTTTATATAATAGAGTATTCAAATTAGTATTCATCAAGCTAATCCCAGTACCGGCATTGGAGCTAAAAGTAATATAATTGTTTTCTATTTTGATTCCACTTATAGTTGTAGGAAGTACATATTTTACATTGATTCCACTTGGGTTACCTGCTAATGGATTTAAATGTATTTCATTATTTTCTCCTACATAGCTTGACTTATATGTATTCCCATTAAATTGCATACCCACTGTAGCATTACTTATAAGGTTTCTGCGTATATTAAATAATTGGTTGTTTGCATTTTCAAGCATAAACCCATACGGACAATCCTGAGTTCTTACATCCAAAACATGTGCAGAGGTATTATTAGTTACTATTGCTTTTGAACAGTTAATAAACTTGGGTGTCATATTAGAGTTTTCACCAGAATTACGAACAAAAAGTGTATGTTTTAATATATTAGGAGTTGTACAAGTTGCATGTACACCACTACCCCAATAATTTGAAGTTGAAGTACTACCAAAGATATCCTCAAACTGATTATCGTAAACATAATATCTTTCAGTCTGTGTAGGAAAGTTTGACCAAATATAAATTCCACATCTTAAAGATTTAAAAGTGTTCATGTTTTGCCCATTGTTAAATAAACCTATTTGTACTTCTTGAGATTGAGTAACTTTAATACCAATTTCACCTGTACCTACACCTGGGCAATTAGGATAAGTATAGTTATATTCACCACTAAATAAAGTATTTAGTATTTTGCAATTTCCGTTGATATAATTATAACCTAAAGGTGCATATAAAATTTGAATACCAATATTATTGTTTAAAAAACTGCTGTAACTACAATCAATACCAGCACCATAAGCAACTGTAACACCATCTCTCATATCCTTAATAATTGTATTGTTTTTTATGACTATTTTATTGCCAACATAATATGCTCCAATGCCACCCCAACCAGGATATGAATGACATTGCGATCGTAAAACACAATTATCGAATGTTAATGTTGAATTTCCAGATACCATCATTTGGGCTGTTTGAGTAAACAATAAATTTGGGCAATTTTTAAACGTAACGGATTGATTGATTGGCATCGTTCCATCAAAAACAACCACTGCATTGGTAGTAATAATATTACCCACTGGATTGCCAAAAGCAGCTAATAAATCAGCAGTAGAATTATTTGAAAAAGGTGCTATTGTACTAAACTTTATAGCTGTAGTTTGATTCCAAACATCACCATAATAATATTGTGGGTTATTACTAGGATAACATTGTGAGTATACTCCACAACAAAAAGGATTGGCAGTAAATATTTTTGTTGATGAACCAACACAACCTTTAATATCAGTAGCAGTGACAGTATAAACAGAATTTATCAAACCTGCATAATTGGTATTCATGGTAGGGGTATAAGGATTTGTGGTTGCACTTGAAAATGGCGCACCCGTCCACGAATAACTACTTAATCCTAAAGGAGTTGCTGTAAAAGTTGGAGGACAAGAATTGCTATAACTGGCGCTAACTACAGGATTTGGAAACATTTGTATTGTATTAGTTGCTGTACAACCATAAATATCTTTTGCAGTAATTGTGTAAATACCTGCACCAGCTGTGCCAATATTTAATGGAAGCGTAGTCGTGTATGCGCCACTATTTATTTTATAACTCATATTACCAATTATAGGATTGGGCAAATAAGTTGGGCTTATGTTACCTGGATTAGCACATGGTGGTGTGGCTGTGTTATTTAATGTAAATAAATTTCCAACCGTAAATATTTTTGTAGATGCACAACCATTTTGGTCTTTGACAGTAAAAGAATGGTTGCCAATAGGTGCTTTT
>JBIKRY010000062.1:0-18694 GCA_044348925.1 Bernardetiaceae bacterium | reverse complement strand
CCAAAAGCACCTGCACCATTTACCGAAGTTCCCACACCTCGCTGAATCTGCACACTTTGCACAGAACTTGCAAAATCGGGCATATTTACCCAAAAAACTCCCTGCGATTCGGAATCATTCAAAGGAATACCATTAATCGTAACATTGGTACGAGTGGCATCAGAGCCTCGTATTCGCATACCTGTATAACCTACGCCTGCACCTGCATCAGTCGTGGTAACAACAGAAGGCGTAAAATTTAACAAAATTGGTAAATCTTGCCCTAAATTTTGTTTTTGGAGTTCGGTTTTAGAAACGGTGGTTTGGGTAAATGGAGTTCGTTGTCCTGTAACTACAACTCCATCAATGCAAATGAAAGTATCACCTTCTTTTAACTCTACATTAACGACTTCTTCTTTTGTTAAGTTTATTTTCTTTTCAATAGTTTTATAACCTACAAAAGAATAAACCAATGTATAATATCCTTTGGCTAATTCTAATTTGTAAAGTCCATCAACGTCTGCTTGCGTGCCTATTGTTGTTCCTTTTACTTGAATTGTAGTTGCAATCAAAGGAGTTCCATCTTCTTTTGAGGTTACTTTTCCCGAAATAGTGAAATTTTGGGCGAAAGAGGTGAAGGAAAATAGGACTAAAAAAACTACGTTGGCAATGGTGCAATAGCACCTTGACAATCGTAGTTTTTTTACGCTTGTCAAGGTCTTCGACCATTGCCAACGTAAAAAAATACATTTTAAATCTTTCATTTTTTTAAAGTTTTTGAGGTTAAAAATGAAAAGATTACAAAAGGTTGGAGATGCGGCTTTATTTTTAGGTTTTTATTTACGTTGGCAATGGTCGAAGACCTTGACAATCGTAAATAAAAACCTAAAAATAAATAGCGTGGTTTCGACTTTTTTCCTACGGCAATACGAATTGCGTCAGGTTCGAAGGGTATCATCTCAGTGTTACCCCTCCCCTTGCCCCTCCCCTATTGGGAGGGGAGTCCAAGAGCATCGAAGATGCTCAAAAACTCCCCTCCCGATAGGGGAGGGGCAGGGGTGGGGTAACACACCCCTAAAAATCTTTTATGGCTACAAAGGTAGTATAATATTTACAAAATATTACAAAATGAACAAAAAATATGAATTTGTAGAAATATTTTTGTTTTAGACAATTTAATAAAATTTTTTATTTGTCTAACTTATTGATTAGCAATAAGTTAGACAAATAAAAATTAGGTATTATACAACTAAAAATTTTGCAAAGCCTGATAAACCAAATGCGTTGGTAGCCCAACCACTGTAAAATAAGAACCATCTATGCGTGTAATAGCTGTCATTCCTATCCATTCTTGTACGCCGTATGCACCTGCTTTGTCTAAAGGTTGATATTTTTCGACATAATAACGGATTTCTTCGTCTGTTAAACTGCGAAAATACACATCTGTACTATCCGAAATAGTAACTTGTTTTTGTGTCGAAGTTAGGCTAAAAGCTGTAACTACAGTATGTTTTTTGCCTGCCAAAAGTTGTAACATTTGTATTGCTTCTGTAGAATTTGCAGGTTTGTTCAGAATTTGCTCCTCACAAATTACCACCGTATCGGCAGTCAAAACCACCTCATCTGTTGCCAAAGTAGGGATAAATGCAGCTGCTTTTCGTTGTGCCAACATTGCAGGCACTTCTCTAATAGGAATTTCAGTCGAAAAAGATTCATCTATGTTTTGCAAACGAATTTCATATTCCCAAGCAAGTTCTTTTAACATAGCTTGACGACGAGGCGAATTAGATGCTAAGATTAGTTTCATTGTTTAGTAAATAACGTGAACTACGGATTAATTTATTGATAATCAACAAGTTACAAGTAAAATATATAATAAATAAGTTGCGTAGCAACCGTATATTCGCCTTTAGGCGGGGCTGCCTAAGCGAATGAAATGTAAAGATAAAAACGAACTTGGTTATAAATTCACAAATTTTGAGAAATAATTACTATTTTTATTTCAATTTACCCGACTCATTCGCCTAAAGGCGAATATACGGTATCCGTAGTTCACGTTAAATAAATAATTTTTGGTTAATTTTGCTACAAATTGGGCATTTTTCTATGTCGTGTCCTCTTGCAGGGCAGTATTTTCGTCCAAAAAATATCATTTGCAAGTGCAATTTATTCCATAATTTTTCGGGAAATATTGCTTTTAAATCTTTTTCTGTTTGTTCTACATTTTTGCCATTACTGAGTCCCCAACGCTGTGCAAGCCTGTGAATATGTGTATCTACAGGAAATGCAGGATAGCCAAAGCCTTGCGACATTACCACAGAGGCAGTTTTATGTCCTACTCCTGCCAACTGTTCCAATTCCTCAAAACTGTTTGGCACTATGCCCGCATATTTTTCTACTAATACTTTTGATAGACTTGCAATAGCTTTAGATTTGCTTGGTGCAAGTCCGCAAGGTTTTATAATATCGTGAATTTCCTCTATGGATAATTTTTGCATTGCAAAAGGATTATCTGCTTTTGCAAACAAAATAGGGGTAATTGTATTTACTCTTGCGTCTGTACATTGTGCCGAAAGTAAAACGGCAATAAGTAAGGTAAAAACGTCTTTATGTTGCAAAGGAATCGGAGTTTCTGGAAACTCTGTTTCCAATATTTGCTGAATAAATGCTATTTTATCTTCTTGATTGGACAAATTCATAGGTATCGTAAGTAATTGTAAATTATGATAACAATTTTGGATAGTGTAAATTTTTGTGGTTCTTCTAAAATTTGTGCAGAAAGATATAATCTTTTCAAAAGATTACATCTTTGCTACCAAAACCAAAATTTTTTCTTTTTATTTTGTTTCAAATATTCGTTTGCTTCTTTGTATGCGTCATGTTTTTTTTCGGCAAAGTCTATAATATTTTCGGCATATTGTATAGCTTCGTCTTTTTTGCTTTCTTCTTTTGCTATTCGCAACAAATATAGCAAGGCGTAGATATTATAGCCCGAACTTTCGGCTTCTGTTTGTTTGGAAAACTCCGTTGCCAATTTCAAATATTCTTTTGCTTTTATTTTATTGGAATAGTTATACAAGTACATATAGCCCAAATAAAAAGCTGCATAACGTCCACTTGTAGCTTCATACCCTGGCATATTCCGTTTTATTTTGTCGAGAATATCCAAAGATGTTTTTTCTGTTTCGGGCAGTTTTCCTAATTGGTAGCACATTCGGGCATAATTTCGTTCAAAATAAGCATTATCGGGAAAAGTTTTGTTAAGATACTCTGCCATTGGAAATGCTTTAGTTGGGTTACTTTCTTCATTTGCATAAATCCGCATCAGAAAATATTGTGCCTCTGTTCGTGTATAAAAAGCATATTTGGTAACTTTATCTAATTGTTGCAAGCCTAATTCCTTATTTCCTTTTGGAAACATAGAAATAATAGGTTTTAGAAATTTGTAATTTTCGGGAATCCAAATTGCATAATAATTGTACAAAGCATCGCCAAACAAAAATTCGGGGCTAAGTTCATTTGGGGTACGACTTTTTTTTAGATATTCTAAGGCATTTCTTGCTGCAAATGCCCCTTTTGTCCAATGTTTTCGTTCTGCGTGCAATCTTCCTTTAAAACCGTATGCTGCTGCCAAAAAGAAAGTTGCTTCAAAATTATCCTGCCTTTGTTTGTGCATTTCTTTTGCCAACACAATGGTAGTGTCCATATAATGTAAAAATTTATCATCATATTTTGTGTCTTCAGGATTTGGCATAATTTTCCACCATTCGCACAAACCCAAAAGAAAATAGCCCAAAGGGTGTGTTGGATGCTTGTATTTTATCCAGCGAAAGCCAATATCTGCTTGTTCAAATTTGAAATTATATAGTGCATTTACGGCATCAGTACATTCTATTTGAATGAGCATATCATTGATAAGAATATCGGATTTTTTGAGAACAGCCGAATCTTGCAAACTACTATTACCCAAATTACTGGAAGTTTCGGAATTGTTTTGAGAAAAAACGGGTGGCAAAAGTAGAATAGTAAGTAGAAAACCAATCAAATATTTTAGTATGTGCATAATTTTTTAATAGTAAACTCTGTTAATAGCCTGCAAAGTTCGATAGGAATGACTAAATAAACAAAATTTAACAATAAGATATAGAAATAAATACCATAAGTCTATGTTAGGTATAAAAATATACAAAAAAAGTGTAATCTTTTGAGAGATTACACTTTTCTGTATATTTATGCTAAACTTAAAAAGTTTATCTGATTTTTATTGTATGTCTTTCAATTTAGCTAAAGCATCGTTATCACCTAAAGAAGAAGTTGTTTCTGTTGCAGTTTCTAATTGCACGTCTGCATTTTCATCTTCTTTTTTCTTTTTAGGTTTTACTTCGTCTTTTACTTCTTTGAATGTTGCCGTATGCGAAAGCACGATTCTTTTTTCGTCTTTAGAAAACTCTAATACTTTGAAATCTAATGCTTCACCAGCTTCTGCTTTTGTGTTATCTGCTTTTACAATGTGTTTTACACCTGCAAAACCTTCTACGCCGTATGGCAATTCTAACACAGCACCTTTATCAGATTTGCTAATCACGGTTGCTTTGTGCAAAGAACCTATAGTGAACACAGTTTCGAATGTATCCCAAGGATTTTCTTCTAATTGTTTGTGTCCTAAAGCTATTCTGCGTTGTTCTACGTCTAACTCAAGAACTTTTACTGCTAATTTTTCTCCAACTTTTACAAATTCTGATGGGTGTTTGATTTTGCGAGTCCAAGACAAATCTGATACGTGTACCAAACCATCTACGCCCTCTTCTAATTCGATAAACAAACCGAAGTTAGTCAAATTACGCACCAAACCATCATGTTGCGAGCCTACAGAGTATTTAGAAATAAAATCATTTTTAGTCCAAGGGTCTTCAGTTAATTGTTTGATACCTAAAGACATTTTACGTTCTTCTCTATCTACAGTCAATACTACAGCGTTGATTTCGTCACCCACTTTTAAGAAATCTTGTGGATTGCGAAGATGTTGCGACCAAGACATTTCAGATACGTGAATTAAGCCTTCTACACCTGGGATAATTTCTAAAAATGCACCATAATCTGCTACATTTACTACTTTTCCTTTGATTTTAGAGCCTATTTGAATTTCTGCTGCTAAACTATCCCAAGGGTGAGATTGTAGTTGTTTCATACCTAAAGAGATACGTTTTTTGTCCTCATCAAAGTCTAATACTACAATAGTAACTCGTTGGTCTAATTTTAACATTTCTTCTGGGTGCGAAATTCTACCCCATGAAATATCTGTGATATGCAATAAACCATCTACACCACCTAAATCAATAAATACGCCGAAGTTGGTCATATTTTTGATTACGCCTTCTAATACTTGTCCTTTTTCTAAGTTATTAAGGATTACAGCTTTTTGTAATTCTATATCTTTTTCAATCAATACTTTGTGTGAAACTACTACGTTGTCATTTGCATAGTTGATTTTCACTACTTTTACTTCCATTTTTTTACCTACAAAAATATCAAAATCTCTGATAGGTTTTACATCTATTTGCGAACCTGGCAAGAATGCCTCTAAACCATAAATATCTACAATTAATCCGCCTTTTGTTCTACGTTTTACTACGCCTTCTATAACGGTATCATTTGCATACGCATCTTCGATATTTTTCCAAGCCTTAACAATTCTTGCTTTTTTGCGAGATAATACCAACTGACCGTTGCCGTCTTCTTGACTTTCTACATATACTTCTACAACATCACCTGGTTTCAAATCTACTAAGTCTTTAAATTCAGACATTGGCACTAAACCATCTGATTTTGAACCAATATTTAAAACTACTTCTCTTTCTGTTAAGCTAACTACAATACCTGTAATCACTTCGTTTTTTACAACTGGTGATTTTGCATTGTCATACATAGCTTCTAATGTTGCTTTTTCTGCTTCGCTATATCCTTCGCCAAAGCCTTTTGAACCTTTTGTTTTGCTGCCAAATTTGTTCCAATCAAATTCAACTTGTGTTGTTTCCTTACTCATTTGAGTTTTTATTGCGTCTTTGTTTAGGCTTTTGTTTCGACGCAAAACAAAAGTTGTTGAGTTAAACCATAAACATTTCCTTTGTGGAAATGGACTGCAAAATTAACATTTTTTTGGGATAATCAAGTATTTTTTTAGTTTTTTTTAGGTTTTTCGCAGGAAAAATGGCTTAAATGGCATAAAAAAGCAATTATTAGCACAAACCCCGCCTATTTATTGTTTAAAACGGTACTTCGTCATCATTGGTATTTTTATAACTCAAATTAGTTCCATTATTGCCATTCATTTTCGAGCCTAAAATTACTTCATTGCTTGTATTATTTGGGGTATCAAACTCACTTGGAATGACACTATTGTTAAAAGAACTTGTATAGGTAGTTTGGGTAATGTTATCTGCCTCATCGAGGTTGGTAAATTTGGTAAATTTGCCGATAAATTTAAGGTTTACGGTATCCAAAGAGCCATTTCTATGTTTAGCAATAATTACCTGCCCAACGCCAAGCGTAGAATTTCCGTTTTCGTCTTGCAATAAATCGTAATATTCGGGACGATAGAGAAACAAAACCATATCTGCATCTTGCTCAATAGAACCCGATTCCCGCAAATCTGAAAGTTGGGGTTTTTTGTCGCCACCACGTGTTTCTACAGCACGACTCAACTGCGAAAGTGCAATAACAGGCACATTTAATTCTTTTGCCAACTGTTTTAAAGCACGTGAAATAGAGGCTATTTCTTGCTCACGATTTCCTGCACCTTTGCTGGTGTCGCCTGTCATTAGTTGCAAATAATCTATAATAATGAGTTGAATATCGTGTTGCGACTTTAATCTGCGACATTTTGCCCGCAATTCGAGAATAGAAATCGCAGGAGTATCATCAATAAAAATTGGTGCTTCGGTCAAGGCGGCGGTTTTGTGGACAATCTGTTCCCATTCAAAATCTGCTATTTTGCCTGTTTTTAATTTCTCACTTTCCAATTCTGCCTCTGCCGAAATCAAACGATTGACTAATTGCAAAGACGACATTTCCAACGAAAAAATAGCAACAGGTTTTTTAAATAGCACTGCTGCATTGCGTAAAACCGAAATGGCAAAGGCAGTATTATGCGTTACGGTCATATCTTCGAGTAGGAACAATTTATTTCCGTCTATTTCAAAACCATAATACGCATCTATTTTATCTGCAAGCACTTTAATTCCTGTCATCGTCCAATGACTTTGACTATTCCAATTTCGGGCTTTTTTTCTCTCTATCCGAACAGGAATTTTGTGAATATCGCCATAAAAACGTACTCTATATACTTCGGTTTCATCGTTTTTGCTTGCAATACTTGCTTTTCTGCTACGAATAGAGGTACGAAATCCCAAACTATCACACAAAAATTTGATTTGTTCGGCTAATTTTTTGCTTTTTTGCGTAATTTCATAGCCACAAGCATTATCCAAATAATGCCCATCACTATCTATGAAACCCGCCAAAAGTTCCAATCTATTTTGTGTAGAATTGATTAAAAATTGTGTTGGAATATGTTTATTTTCTAATACATCGAGTTTTCTTAGTTCGGCTTGTAACGAAAATTGCCCTTGCTCACCACCACGAGAGCCTTTGGTAATAGCATAGTTGTTACAGCTATCTTTGTGTGTATAAGTAATAGTGAGTAAGTTTAATTTTTCGACATATTCTTCGAGATATGCCACTACTTCGCTATCTGTTGTAGTAATTTGGGAACTGTAACTATGCTCATTTCCCAACCACATTCCCAAAAAATACGGCTCTATTGTTAGTTCCTTTTCGGCAAATTCTACGGCAACTTTATAGCCTTTATAATTGGATTTAAACTTGTCTGATTTTGTTAAATATTCTTTTACAGAAATATTTATTACTTCCCCGTTTTTATGTTTTCCTTCATTTCGGCTTCGTTTCAAGGACAAAATATGACTTTCATTGACTCTATATTTGATGCCCCGATTTTGTTCTATCCAATACATCATTTCTTGCCCACGTGCCAAAGAAAGCACTTTTCTGGGTTTGCTATCATCACCCATGAGTAAATCTCCCACTTGTATATCTTCCACATTTCGCAAAGTTCCATCAAATAATACTACTTTTGTGCCTTTGCCCAAACATTTTCCCATGGCAGGTCTTGCAGCCAAAATTACTAAATCTGATTTTTGCCAACCAGACGTAATTCTATCAAAATCTTTTAAGCCTGTTGGTACACCAGTAAGCCCGTCTTTTCTATTTTTGCGATTTTCCAACTCCACAAAAGCCTGTCCCATGAGGGTTTGCATATCTTGGTAATTTTTGCGAATATTTCGTTCCGAAATATCAAACAAACTTTGTTGCATACGGTCAAGCAACTGAAAAACGTCTGTTACATCTTCAAAACTATCTCTTTCTATTTCGCCTGCCACCGAAATTAATTCTCTTTTAATAGCTTGTTCGACTACAATACGGGCATAAAACACCACATTTGCAGACGAGTTTACTCTGGTAGTAAGTTGTGCAATGTAGGAAGTGCCACCTGCAATTTCTAATTTGCCTAATTTACGCAATTCACTTGTAACCGTTAATAAATCTACGGGTTCGGATTTGCTAAACAGAGAAATAATTGCTTCGTATATATGTCTGTGATTTTCTTTATAAAAATTATCGGGTTTCAAAATCTCGATAATTTCATTCAAAGCCTCTTTTTCCAACATCAAAGCCCCCAAAACTGCCTCTTCTAATTCGGTAGCTTGTGGCGGAGTTTTCCCGTTGAGTTGCGATGCCTCTTGATTCGACTTGGTGCTATATTTAGGATAGGAAGTTCTTGTGTTCATACTTGCAAAGGTAATAGTTTTAAAAATAAGAAATAGTGAAAATTACACAAAAAACTTACAAGCCCTTGAGTTTTTGTAAGTTACAGAAAATAGGCTATTTTGTGTAATAATGGGTTGCTAAATTGGTAAAAAGAAGGAATGCAAGAATATATAATGCTTTGATTTCTAAGAAGTTAAAAATAAAAAATATACAAACTATTTGTCTATAAGTCTGTTCTATAAAAAATAGTATTGCAATAAAAGCACAAAAATATTTACTTTGTGTCTATTATTTTAGTTTTTGCCATTTTAAACCTGATTTTCAAAATGATAACTGTTTTACAACGTACCAGCAAAGCCTCTGTAGAAATAGAAGGCGAAATAGTTGGACAAATTTCTCAAGGTTTTGTTGTTTTGCTTGGTATTGCTGCCGAAGATACTGCTGAAGATATAGATTGGTTGGCAACAAAAATAATAAATTTGCGGGTTTTTGGCGATGCCGAGGGCAAAATGAACCTGTCTTTGTTGGATATTGCGGGCAATATTTTGCTGATAAGTCAATTTACTTTGTATGCAAATTGCAAAAAAGGAAACCGTCCTTCCTTTACAGATGCTGCTAAACCTGCGATTGCAATTCCTTTATACGAAAAATTTATTGAAATACTACAGCAAAAATTAGGAAAAACCATAGCAACAGGCAAATTTGGGGCAGATATGCAAGTTAGTCTAATCAATGATGGGCCTGTTACGATTATTTTAGATTCCAAAAATAGAAAATAACCAATCTATGTTATATTCTTTATAGGTTTTCCGCATCAAAATTATTTTAACCACATAGTAACATAGATACATAGAAAAATATAAGTTAATGAAAGTAATATAAGTAGAAAAACTGTGTAAATCTGCGTGTTCTGTGTTATCCGTGTTCAATATTTTAGCAGTAAGACGAATTTTATTACATAAACCTTACTTTAAAATTTTGATGCGGAAAACCTATATTCTTTACATAAACTTTAGTATCTATAAAAAATAATTATACCTTGCAAAATTATTATACAAAACATATTTTATCCAAATAATAAAAAATTTATGAAAAACCTACTTTTGTTGCTACTTTCTTGTTGTTTCTTTGCTTGTAAATCTAATACCAATAGTGTAAAACCTATTGCCATTACAAGCACTAATAGGATAGATTATAATGTGTATTTGAGTAATTTGGGCAAATATACAGAGGAAAATCGGGCAGATGCCAAAAATTTGTGTCAAGATGCCAAGGAAATAGAAATAACTAATGCCATAAAATCTATGGAATTATACCAAAAATCTATTAGTGTCTATCCAAATGCAGAGGCGTATTTAGGTTTTTGTAGAACTCTTGCTACCCAGAACGGAAGTATTGAACAAATTATAGGGGCTTTGCAAATGGCAGAAAATTTGACCTATCAACCTGCAAATGAATTGTATTATGAGGCAGCTAAACAAATGATGCGTTTAGATACAGCTTTTAAGCTCAAGGCTTGTCAAAGTGCAGGCGGTTGTATAGATAATGCCATAAAACTTGGTTTTGCTGATGTGAGTCGCCTGCAAAAAGATTTTATTACAGAAGCAAATTTATTGCATGAAAATTACGAAATCAATGATTTAATTAGAAGTTATTTACAAATAGTTCCAAAGAATGAGCAAGAAAAAGCAGTTTTTGGACTGCTCAATATGTATTACAAAGATGCAAAACTACCTTTTAAGATAGATGAAACAAGTATACAAAATGTTATGGACAGTACTATGGGTGCAATTACGCTTTCTTATTCTTTTTATAATAATTTTCCAACATATAATTTAATAAGAAAAGAAATAACTTATGATGAGCCTAATGAAGTGTATCCAATGGAAAAATTTACCTACAAAAATTTTATTGCCTATTTGACTTTTGTAAATAAAGGAGGATTTGCAGATTTCTATATAAGTACCTATAGCAAAAATGGAAAATTTATAGACCACAAAAAAATAGGCGTATTTGCTTTCAATCATTTCCAAACATTTCTTATCAAAGATACAGCTATAGAAACACAAAAATATAAAGCCAAAATACAAACAGATTACATAGAAATTAGAAATTCCTACAAAATTTCTATTGCAAACAAACAATTTGTGCAAGCAATGAATTTTACGTTTGGCGAAAATGGTGAGTTAAAATAAAACTAATTTTTTAGGCAATGAAAATATTGTATCTTTTGCTATGTTTGTGTAGTTTTTCTCACACTATAGCACAAATTATTCCAACACAATACCTCGAAATTCCTGTTAATCCAAAAGAGGGAAGTGCGTATAAAATCATCAATTTAGGCGAAAATGGTTTATTAACTGTGTTGGAAAGCCAAGAATATAACAAAGGCAAACAACTTTTTTTGTTTACCAAATACGATACGGCTTTGCGGGCATTGTGGCAAGCAAAACCAATGATAGACAACGAGCATAACTTAAAAATGTATTACCAAGAAGAAAATTTTTTGTATTTTTTGGTAGAAAAAAAACGAACTGCTTATGAAGTTTTAGAATTTGATTTGCATAATGGCAATTATCGAAGTTTTAAGATTGAAGATATAATTCCATTAGAAGTCAAGTATTTTAAGGTTTTCAATAAAATTATTTTTTTGGCTGGCGAAGTAGAAGACCGACCAGCAGTAATGTGGTTTGATTACTTACACAGCAAAAATCCTAAAGTATTGCCACAAATTAATATTTTGAAAGCAGATGTGCAACAGATTAGTTATAGCAAAGACAAAGAATCTATTAGTGTGCTATTGCAGAGTAGCAAAGCAGGAAAACCGTCTATTTATATTCAAAATTATAGTTTAGATGGACATTTACTAAATAAAATAGAAATAAAAGCCGAAAAAGAATATCATTTAATTAGTTTTCGGAATTATAGTATCGATGCCGACAAGCAGTTGTTGATAGGCACATACGGACACAAACATAGCACATTGGCACAGGGATTTTATGTGATGCATATAGAAAACGGCGAACAAAAAAATATTCGTTTCTATGATTTTAGTCAATTTAAAAACTATTTTAATTATCTTTCAGATAAGCAACAAGAAAAATTATTTGCTAAAATTAGCGAAAAACAAGAAAAAGGTAAAACTAAAATCCATGATTTTCATATTTTACTAAGTGAATTAATAGAACAAGAAGACAAATTAGTTTTGTTTGCAGAATCTTACACGACAATGACCTTGCAAAATAGTTCGTATAATGCCAAAAATGCAGGATTCAATAACATACTATTGCCAAAACAAAACCTTCGTTTTCCTATACACCTACAAGACCCAAACACCCAAAATAATTTGGTTTACCATTACAAAAATGCAATGCTTGTAGCTTTAGATAAACAAGGCAATATTATTTGGGATAATAGTTATGAATACAAAGACGTAGAAAAATTGTTTTTAGCACCACAAACGGCTTTTACTGTAGTTGATGATAGCATGTCGATGGTACGCATAGAAAAAGATGTTTTTCAATACAAAATGCTCAAGAATTCGGAAAAAAACATGGAAATACAGACCTCCAAAACCAATACAATTTTTGGCGAAGCAAAACCCACCGAAGACACAGAACCCGAAATTTTGGCTTGGCATCAACAGTATTTTATTGCATACGGTACAGAAAGGTTAAAATATTTTGACAAAGAAAAAGGAGCAACAAGCAGAGAAGTATTTTATATTTCCAAATTTTATTGCAAAAAACAAGCAACAACCGAAAAAACAAGCAAATAGTAAACTACAGTACAATCCTATAACCATATCCAAAAAATATATATTCTTGTTTGCTATAACTTGCTAATTTTTTTAATATTTTTGCACTAAATATTACATCATCTTCGAATGAAAACCGCCAAAATTAGCATAGGTATTATTATTGTTTGGATAATTTTATTAGCTGCCTATAGCAATAGTGTTGCTCAAATTCCTATTGAGTTGGTGGTAAATCCCAAAACACACGGTATTGGTAAACATATTAGCTATTTGGAAGACAAAACTAAAACTTTGACCATAGACAAAATACAAGATAGTAGCTACCAAAAACAATTTCAATCTTGGCATCAAGAAACGGTAAATTTTGGGTTTTCACAATCTGATTTTTGGATAAAATTTCAAATTCGCAAAGACGCAAAGGATAAACACGAATGGTTTTTTATCCTTAGTTATCCGCAATTAGATTATTTTGAATTTTATGAACCTATTTCAGCAACTAATTTTAGCAAAACAGTACATGGAGATTTGGTGCCATTTGCCCAAAGACCTATTCCACATCATGATTTTGTTATCCAATTAAACCCGCCAGATGAGCAGATTGTAACCTATTATCTCAAAGTAAACTCGGAAGGTTCTTTGCAATTACCAATGCACATTGAGCAAAGAGAACATTTTTTGTTGAAAGATAGCGAAAACCAAATAGGATATGGATTGTATTATGGCATTATGCTTACTATGATTTTGTATAACTTATTTGTATTTTTTTCTTTGCGAGATGTCAATTATATCTATTATGTACTTTCTATTTTTAGTTCTACGTGGTTTTTTGCTTCAGTAAGTGGCTATGGTTATCAGCATATTTGGGGTGCATATCCACAATTTAACAACCCATTTACCGCAACCCCAATGAGTTTGTGGGTAATATTTTCCTCTATTTTTACTATCAATTTTATTGATGTAAAACGGTATATTCCACGTCTTTCGCGTCTTTTATATCTTGGAATTTTTGTAGGAATCATAGCAGTAATCCTTACGTGGACTGCTCCTTATCGTATTGCAGTCAAAGTAGCTTCTGTAGCAGTTGCCTTGAATGTAATTTTTATTCTTGTTTGTGGACTTGCCTCGCTTTTTTCTCGCAACAAATCAGCACGTTATTTTGTGTTAGCTTGGTCATTGTTTTTAGTAGCTACATTTTTGATTGTACTTTCACGTGCAGGCATTATTCCAACCAATTTTATTACTACCCATGGCGTAGAATTTGGCTCTGTTCTGGAAGTTTTGTTATTATCTTTTGCCTTAAGTGATAGATACAAACTCATTAAAATAGAAAATGAAAGCATACAAGCCGAAAATTTGCGAGTACAAAAAGAAGCCAACGAAACATTGGAACAGAAAGTAAAAGAACGGACACAGGAATTATTAGAAACCAATGAAGAAATCAATCAAGTAAATGAAGAAATGAAAACTACTTTATTTACTGTACAACAACAAAAAGAGGAAATAGAAAAGAAAAATTTTGATATTACTTCCAGCATCAATTATGCAAGACGTATCCAAAATGCGTTATTACCTCCATTAAAAGAGATAAAAGCAGCTTTTCCAAATTCTTTTATTCTTTTTAAGCCCAAAGATATTGTTTCGGGAGATTTTTATTGGTTTGCGGAACTTAGAAATAATGTAACCGAAAGAAAACAAATATTTGCTGTAGTAGATTGCACAGGACATGGCGTACCTGGGGCTATGATGAGTATGATTGGAACAAATCTATTGAATGAGATTGTAAGTTTGCAAGGCATTACCCAAGCACATAAAATTTTAGAAGCCTTAAATATTGGGGTGCAAACTTCTTTAAGTCAAAGCCAAAATGAAAACCAAGATGGTATGGCTATTTCTTTATTAGTAATCAACCAAGAACAGAAAACTGTAGAATTTTCGGGTGCAAAACATTCCCTAATTTACATACAAAAGATAGATAATGAGCCACAAATGACCATACTCAAAGGCAATAAAAACACAATTGGTGGAGATATGCAGCACGAAAATGAGCCTTTTACTACTACTATCATAGACATTAGTACAAATACTACTTTTTACAGCTATTCAGACGGTTATCCTGACCAATTTGGCGGGGTGAAAAACAAAAAATTTATGGCTTCTCAATTAAATCAACTTTTATTTGAAAATCATAAATTACCAATGGAAATGCAAAAAACTTTATTAGACAAAACCGTAGAGGATTGGATGTTTATTGGTAGGCAAAAACAAATTGATGATATTTTAGTAGTAGGTATAAAATTGTAAATTAATTTTTTTGTACTACCTTTGTTGGAAATTTATATACTTGTTTTGGCAATCTCAAAACGCATATAAACTATTTGGAGGCATAAATTGTATAATTTTTGGAATATGGAACTTATCAAAGATATTGAAATTATAGCAGATACACACACACACAGCCATGAGGCAAGTTGCGAAGTAAAAACATCTGTTGATAATCATACTACAGGACAAAGAAAGCTATATATAGAAAGTTACGGTTGTCAAATGAATTTTTCAGACAGCGAAATTGTAGCTTCTATTATGCAAGATGGCGGTTTTGGTACTACTTCCATAGTAGAAGATGCCGATTTGATTTTTCTTAATACTTGTGCCATTCGTGACAAAGCCGAACAAACAGTAAGAAACCGTTTGGTACATCTCAATGCAATGAAACGCAAAAATCCAAGTTTAATGATTGGAATTTTGGGTTGTATGGCAGAAAGATTAAAAGCTAAATTTTTGGAAGAAGAAAAAATGGTAGATTTGGTAGTTGGACCCGATGCCTATCGAGATTTGCCAAAATTAGTAGGCGAAGCAGACGCAGGCGAAAAAGGGGTAAATGTCTTGTTATCACGTGAAGAAACCTATGCAGATATTGCACCTGTACGACTAAATAGCAACGGCGTTACTGCATTTATTTCCATTATGCGAGGTTGCGACAATATGTGTTCCTTTTGTGTGGTGCCGTTTACCAGAGGCAGAGAACGTAGCAGAGAACCACAATCTATTATAGACGAAGCAAAAGATTTGTTTCAAAAAGGCTACAGAGAAGTAACTTTATTAGGGCAAAATGTAGATTCTTATAAATGGGGTGGAACAGAAGACAAAAAAGAAACCGAAAAAGCAGAGTTAGCAGGTGAAAAAATTATTTCCTTTGCCAATTTATTGGAAATGGTGGCACAAGTAAGTCCTGCCTTAAGAGTTCGTTTTTCTACTTCACACCCAAAAGATATTACAGACGAGGTATTGGAAACAATGGCAAAATATGAAAATATTTGCAAAGCAATACATTTACCCGTGCAAAGTGGTAATAGTAGAATTTTGGAATTAATGAATCGTACTTATACAAGAGAATGGTATTTGGATAGAATAGCAGCCATACATAGAATTTTAGGAAAAGATTGCGGAATTTCTTCTGATATGATTATCGGATTCTGTAGCGAAACCGAAGCCGAACACCAAGAAACACTAAGTCTTATGGAATTGGTGCAATTTGATTTTTCTTATATGTTTTATTATTCGGAAAGACCAGGAACTTTGGCAGCAAGAAAATATCCCGATGATGTAGATTTGGAAACCAAAAAACGCCGTTTAAGTGAAGTAATTGCCTTACAATCTAAACACTCTTACCAAAGAAATTTAGCAGATATTGGAAAAGTACATAGGGTTTTGATTGAAGGAACTTCTAAAAAATCTCCCGATTTTTTATCGGGGCGTAGCACTTCTAATAAAACTGTAGTCTTCCCAAAAGGTAATTTCCAAAAAGGACAGTATGTAGATGTACTAATTACCAAAGCATCTGCTGCAACTTTACTTGGAGATAACGTAATCGCAGTCGAAAATCATTTGTAAAAAGACAAATTTATATGCTACCATAGTTTGAATTACAAACTTGCCTAATTATCTAACAATAAAAAAAGTGAAATATTTTCATACGAAAGTATAAAAATATTTCACTTTTTTTATGAACCCTTTTATGTAGAAAATAATCTCACAAAAGTTTTTATTTTAAGATTTGTCTATTTTTAAAAAATTACCAACATAAAAGTAACAGTGCTAAGCACTGTTACTTTTACTATACTATTCCACTACAAATTTTTTGCTGATAACTTTACCATTATCTATAATTTTAACAAGGTAAGTACCAATAGCAAATTTATTGGTCATAATTGAAGTTGTTCCATTAAAGTTTGCTGAAGCATACACTTCTCTGCCCAACATATCAAAGATTTGTAAATTTGCTATGCCATTGCTACTATATGCAATATTTACTTGTTCTTTGGCAGGATTTGGATAAATTTCCAAACTATTTGTCATACCTAAGTTAGTCGCAAGGTCATCATTTTTGCTCGTAGTAGAGGCAGCAGTGGTAAAGTTAAGCGTATTACTCATTCCAATCATTGTACCATTGCAAAGAGTCCACACACGCCAAGCATAATTATTCGCAAATACTAAACCTAAATTTGCATTTACTACCAAAGTATAACTTGGTACATCTGTATAAATAGAATAAATGGTATTTGGGTCTGTTAAGTTATAATATTGCAACATAAACATACGTCCTGTTTGTACTCCCGCAGTGCCTGACCAAGTTAAATTAACTGTAGCAGGATTACTATTGACAACCGCAGGATTCAAGGTAGCTACTTCGCAAGTAGTACCAGCACCTGTAATGGTAAATGTTTGTGGAGCAGAAATCAACAAAGTACCACCCGAACACAAAGCACCTACTTTGTATTCGTAAGTGCCATTGCCAAGTCCATCAATAGTATAAGTAGTATTATCTGTATAAGCACTAAATATATTGCTATTTGCCGTATTACGATAATATACCATATATTTTGGAGAACCTGTAGCGGCTACCACTGCCGTCCAAGTAAAAGTACCTGAGCCATAAGCACCACTGATATTGGTAGTAGCCGCAGTTGGTGCAGGAGCTACACAAGTTACGCCTGTACTTGTTTGTGCAAAGGTAGTAGAACCAAATGTTGTCCAAGGAGTTACTACATTGGCATCATTTGGTAAGCAATAAGACCTTACTGCAAAACGGTAATAGGTATTTGGAGCAAGTTGATTGACTGTCCAAGAGTTTCCTGTTACTACTGCCGAACTTCCAGCTGCTACAAAATTACCCGAAGCATCACATACTTGGTAACGTGCTTGGTAACGGTTAGCATTCGTAGAGGCATTCCATGTAAAGGTAATGCTTGTGCCACTTACAGTCAATGGGGTTGCTGGAAGTGTAGGCGTTGGGCAAATACTGCCACCACCAGCCGTAGCTGTAGTACTTACTCTATCCGAGAAACTTGTGCAAGTGCCTTGTACATAGATGTCATACACAGTACCATTTGCTTCTGTTTGTGGAATTCTATAACTAGTTGCTGTTCCCAATAATGTAAAACGGTTATAGACACTTGCAGCCTGTGTTTTATAATAAACACTAACAGCCGAATAAGTCCCCCCATTCAAATTCCATGTTACATCAAAACCTGCAAAACCATTGGCATCATTGCTTGGCGTAGCAACTAAATTTGTAATGCCATTCACACAAGAGGTTCTAGTAAAGTTTGGAGTTCCCAAAGCTGCTGAAGTTGCAATACCATTATTTGCTACTACTACCAAGCCTGTTGTAAAATCATCACCAACAACTGCTGTAATAGTGGTTGCATTGACTACAGTAAAACTACGTACATTTACATTACCAATACGCACCGCACTAGTTCCTGTAAAACCAGTACCTGTGATAGTAACAACCTGGTCCACCCCACCAGAAGTAGGCGTAAAACCAGTAACGGTATGTGTATTAGTTAAACAAGTAGGTAAGGTAGTGCTTGCTGCCCAGTTAGAAGTTGCACCTGTTAAAGCAAAATTCGTTAAAGTACCCGTATCTGGAGTTCCTGCAAAGTCTGTTAGCTTAGTAACCGTAGTATTGTTTGCATTATCTGTTCCTTGGTTAAATTGGTAATATGCCAATAGACCTGTTTCCGAGCCTAACAACTCACAGTTTTTTGCATTGTCAATTTCGGCTGCAGTACGTACCACATTCCAAATGCGTACTTCGTCTAATTTGCCTTG
>JBIKRY010000307.1:0-5477 GCA_044348925.1 Bernardetiaceae bacterium | reverse complement strand
TGTTCATTGATTTTTTTGGTAGCTGTTAATGATAGAATAAGTTGATTATCACGCATAGATTGTTTAATACTTTCCAAGGTACTTTTTTCACCCTCTTTCAAATCTTTTCTATAACTCAATATACTTTTTTCTCTACTAAAAACTTCGGTGGCTTTAAATCTTTCAGCATTTTGTTGATAATATGATAATTTTTCCCTTATTATTTCTTTTCTCGAAAATTCAACAGCATAATAGTACTGAATTTGATTATCACCAATAAAATCAATCTCGAAAATTGTGTGTTGATTTAATGTTTGTTTATCAAATGCGAAAGGGATATATTTTCGTATTGATTCTCCAACCTTAAAACTATCTGATTCTGTAACTAAATCACGTAATGCCCCAAAAGCCTTTAAAACATTGCTTTTCCCTGCATTATTTTTTCCATATAAAACCGCAGTTTTCAATACCTCTGTATTATCGTAATTTTCTAACACAAACGGTGCGTTATGACGTTCTTTCACTCTCGAAGACGTAAGCATCGAAAAAGTCTGGCGGTCTTTAATAGAACGGAAATTGGTAATAGAGAATTCAAGTAGCATATTTTTACAGATTTTAAAGTTTATTTTTGCAGATATTATGCAAATATACAAATTAAAAGTAAAGTATAGCAATTTTTTATTTCTTATTTAACTTTTATTTATTCTTATAAATACAGCCTACAACTGCTATTCAAGTGCGGTAAGGATAGGAAATTGACTTGGGAGTTACAAGTAAAAAGTTTTCAAATATAAAATTTCTACAATTTGGAAATTACGAATTGATTAATGAATCTAAGTTGTATCATATTAGTAGTACGGAACTCCATTTCCCTACAAATTGTAGAAAGACAGATTTTTTTATTAACATCTGTTCTAAAATATCTAATTGATTTGATAAATCAAGTGCGGAATTGGAGTTCTGTACTACTATGCAACTTAGATTGTTTACTATAATTCTGTTAGTTTTCCGTATGTTTCGGGACGGCGGTCTCTAAAAAACTGCCATACATTGCGGACTTCATCTATCATATCCAAATCAAAATCTGCAATCAATAGTTCATCTTTATCTTCGGAAGCAGTGGCAATAATTTGCCCACGTGGGTCTACAAAATACGAACTTCCATAAAATCTACCCAAGTTCCAAGGTTTTTCTGTGCCTACTCTATTAATACAACCCATAAAATATCCATTTGCGGCGGCGTGTGCTGGTTGTTCGAGTTTCCACAAATATTGTGAAAGTCCTGCCACAGTTGCCGATGGATTATATACAATTTCTGCACCATTGAGTCCTAAAGCTCTTGCCCCATCAGGAAAATGTCTATCATAACAAATATAAACCCCTATTTTTGCATATTTGGTTTGAAAAACAGGATAGCCTAAATTCCCTGGTTTAAAGAAAAATTTTTCCCAAAAACCTGTAGTGTGTGGAATATGATTTTTGCGATATTTGCCCAAATAGGTGCCGTCTGCATCTATTACTGCGGCAGTATTGTAAAAAACTCCTGCTTGTTCTCTTTCATAAACAGGCACAATAATTACCATATTATACTTTTTGGCATATTCTGCAATTCTATCTGTAGTAACTCCAGGGACAGATTCGGCAGACGCATACCAAGATTTATCTTGCCCAGGACAGAAATAAGGCGTATTGAATATTTCTTGTAGGCATAAAATTTGGACACCTTTTTTGCCTGCTTCTTCGATATAGGAAATGTGTTTTTGAAACATTGCTTCTTTGATTTGCTCAATGCTTCCTTCGCCTTCGGTCATACCAAGACTCATTTGAATTAGACCAGATTTTATAATACGAGGCATACTAAATGTAGTTTAACGGTTAGGCTTTAAAGGTAGAAAAAAATGTTTGATATTTCCAAACATCACAATCTATCTTTGAAATTTTTATTTTACAAACTATTTTTTCAAAAACTTATGAATTAATTTTTACTATTCCAAAGGTTTAACGAAATTTGAAAATTGAATAAATAACACAACCATAAAATTTTCTGCGAATATATGTTGCAATATTTTCATATTTTGGGTTTAGCACCACAGGCTACTTTGCGAGAAATTAAAACTGCTTATCGCAAATTGGCTTTTATTTACCACCCCGACAAAAACCCCGATAATGAGCAAACAGCACAAAGATTTAGAGAAATAACAGAAGCATACCAAAATTTATCGGCATGGAAAGAACAGCAAATAGCAACAAGTAGCCACGCAAAAAATGAAAATTCTAAAAACAAAAACGACTACTATGTGCCACATTATCAAGCACATAACCTAAAATATAAACAAAAACCAACAGACCAAGAACTCGAATATCAACAAAAATTACAACAATTACAAAAAAGAAATTTATACTACAAAGGCAGATACCTTACCAACAGTATTTGCCCTTATTGCAAAACTACATCTATCAAAAAAGTATTTTCTCATACAGAATTGCATGGCATTAGCTATGTTCCTTTGTTTTTGGGAGTTTGTCATTGTGATAGTTGTGGGGCAGATTTTTATGCTCGTAACAAAAAAAGAGTTAGTGAAATATATTTACAATCTGTTAGTATGATAACAGGATTACTGATTGCAGTAGTATTATATTTGTTTTTATTACTACATTTGGATAGCATAATTCCCAAATAAAAAGCAAGACATATTTTTTTAATTATAAGCACCTATTCCAATGATAAGCAAGTCAAGCATACAAAAAATTCATGACGCTGTAGATATTGTAGATGTTATATCTGATTTTGTTGCCTTGAAAAAAAAAGGTACAAGTTGGCAAGCCTGTTGCCCATTTCATAACGAAAAAAGTCCTTCGTTTTCTGTTTCGCCTGCCAAAGGTATTTTTCATTGTTTTGGTTGCCACAAAGCAGGCAATGCCTTGACTTTTGTGATGGAAGCCGAAAAATGCAGTTATCCCGAAGCCCTAAGATATTTAGCAAAAAAATATCATATAGAAATAGAAGAAGAACAAGTAAATAATATTCAAGCCGAGCAACAATCTTTGCGGGAAAGTTTATCTATTGTATTGGCTTTTGCAAAAGATTATTACAAAAATATTTTACTAAACGACCAAGATGGACAAGCATTAGGGTATAGTTATTTTAAAGAACGAGGTTTTAATGATGCAACTATAGAGAAATTTGAGTTAGGATATAGCAAAGATGAATGGCAAGGCTTAGAAAATATAGCTCTTGCTAAAGGTTTTAGCAAAGATATTTTGGAAAAATCGGGTTTGATAATTAAGAAAGAAGATGGCAAAACTTATGACAGGTTTCGAGGTCGTGTGATGTTTCCTATTCATAATTTGACAGGAAAAACTATAGGTTTTGGGGCAAGAACCCTCAAAAAAGATGACAAACCAAAGTATCTCAACTCCCCAGAAACGGAAGTATATATAAAAAATGAAATTTTATACGGCATTTTTCAAGCAAAAAATACAATTAGAAATCTCGATGAATGTTTGCTAACCGAAGGATATACAGATGTACTTTCCTTGCACCAAAATAGCATAGAAAATGTAGTAGCAAGTTCGGGAACAGCTTTAACAGATAATCAAATTAGGTTAATTAAAAGATTTACAGATAATATAACAGTGCTTTATGATGGAGATAGTGCAGGGATTAAAGCTGCTTTGCGAGGAATAGATTTATTATTGGCACAAGGAATGAATGTAAAAGCCGTTGTATTTCCAGATAACGAAGACCCTGATAGTTATGTACGCAAAGTAGGTGGCGAAAATTTTAAAAAATATATTGCCCAAAATAGCAAAGATTTTATTACTTTCAAAACCGAATTATACATAGACGAAGTAGGCAATGATGCCATCAAACGTGCTGCCTTGATTCGCAATGTGGTAGAAAGTATTTCTAAAATTCCTGATTCTATTAAAAGAAGTGTATTTTTTAGCCAAACAAGCAAATTATTAGGAATTAGCGAGGAAGTTTTATTAACCGAAAGCAATAAAATATTACTTGCCGAACATAAAAAAAATAGCCAACAACTTGCAAATCAAGCAAATACCAAAGACAATACAAGCAATGATTCTGTTTTTGGGGCAACACATTCGCAAGATTTTATTGTCAATGAATTACTAAATGCCAAAATAGACCAAGAAAAAACAGAAACTATTGAGGATATTATTAGTTATCAAGAAAAAGAAAGTATAAGATTATTATTACGTTATGGACAATATTATGTAAATGAAAATGACCAATTATGGCAATATTTGTTTAATGAACTTACAGAAATTAGTTTTCATACACCTATCTATAAAAATATTTTAGAACTTTATCAACAAGCTACCCAACAAAATATTGCTGTAGATGTGGAATATTTGATGGCAAATGGCAGTCCTGAAATACAAACTTTAACAAGTCATTTGTTGTGGGAAAAATATACGCTAAGTGAAAGTTGGTTTAACTTATACGGAATTTTTATCCCACAGGAAAAAGATGTATTGCCAAAATCGGTATATTCTAATATTTTGCGACTTAAGCACCGAGTTTTAGAAAAATTAATACAAGAAAATCTGAAAAAACTTGGCGAAATAAACAACGAAGACGAAGAATTATTGATTTTGCAACTACATCAACAATTTACCAAAACCAAAAATATAATTGCCAACGAATTGGGCAGTGTGGTAACAGGTTGGAAAGGAAAATAAGAAAAATAATAGATAATGTAACTTGTGTAGTAAGTAGTGCGTAGCTGTAGCTACGCACCGACTTGTCAGTTATGCTTGTTTTGCTAATTGAATTTCGCAGTTTATTTTTACTTCTTCGCTTACCAAAACGCCACCTGTTTCGAGAGTTGCATTCCAATTTAAGCCAAAATCTTTGCGGTTTATTTTTCCTGCAATCGTAAATCCTGCTTTTGTATTTCCCCAAGGGTCTTTAGAAATTCCACCAAATTCTACGCCTAACTTTACAGATTTTGTAATTCCTTTGATAGTCAAATTTCCTACTAATTCGTCATTGGCATAGCTGGTAGCCACAAAACTAATTTTTGGGAACTGTTCGGCATCAAAAAAATCTGCACTTTTCAAATGTGCATCTCTTTGCTCGTTGGCAGTATGAATAGAAGCTACTTCAGCCTCAAAAGAGATGTTTGCATTGCTAAAATTGTCTCCTTCGGTGCTTACTTGCACACTGTAGGCAGCAAAACTCCCTGTAACATTGGTTATCATCAGGTGTTTTATTTTAAATTGTACTTCGCTGTGTGTTGGGTCTAAAGACCAAATAGTTTTGCTCATTGTAGTAAATGTTTTTAGGTGAAATAAAGAAATTTTGTAATTAGACGTTATTAAGATTTGTAGCATAGACTTTAGTCCTATCGATTACCCACAAGTTTTTAGTGTTATATTTTTATCTTTTAGTATGTTTGTCTTATGAATATGTTTGTGGATATAGAAAAAAAATTTGCAGTCATCATTTTGGTGATAACCGGCTGAATAGT
>JBIKRY010000061.1:0-18724 GCA_044348925.1 Bernardetiaceae bacterium | reverse complement strand
GCTTGGACTTTAAATAATCGGAGATGCGCAAAAGATTATGAACGAAAAGTAGAGAATGCAAATAGTTATTTAATTATTGCTAATATTAGGAGAGTAGTGAGAAAAATTTAATTCAAACAGCTTCTTACATATAAATAAGTATTTGTAGAGATTTTTTATTTCATTTCTCGACTGATAACCAACTTTGTTGCAGACAAAAAAACAGCTATTACACTCAAAAAATAGAGCAAATTTCGAGAATCTATCAATCCTTTGCTCATAGATTGGTAATGAAAATCTATCCCTATTTGGCTAATAAGAAACGAATAACTATTCCACAAATTGATAGAAGCTATTTGCGAAAATCCTGCATATAAAATAAAACACAGAAATATAGCCACAATAAAGGAAACAATTTGATTGTCGGTTAGCGAAGATGCAAAAATTCCAATAGCACAAAAAACACAGCCCAAAAGAAACAAGCCAATATAAGAGCCAAAAACCGCCGCTGAATCTATATTTCCCTTTGGTGCACCTAATTCATAGATACTAAAGTAGTATAATAAAGTAGGAAACAAAGAAAAAGCAAGCAATACACAAGTAGCCAAATATTTTCCAAGAATTATCTGCCAATCTGTAAGAGGTCTTGTGAGCAGTAATTCCATTGTGCCAAGTCGTTTTTCTTCGGCAAAAGTACGCATCGTAACCGCAGGAATCAAAAACATATACATAAATGGCGTAAGTTGAAAAAAAGATTCTAAACCTGCATAGCCATAATTTAATACACTATAAGATGGGAAAACCCAAATAAACAAGCCCACCGCCAACAAAAAAATGCCGATAACCAAATAACCGACCAGAGAATTGAAAAAAGTATTCACTTCTTTGACAAAAACCACAAACATATTTTTCTTTTTTTACAAAACTATAAAAAAATAGTTTAAATATAAATAAGATTTTGCTATTTTGTAAAATATTTCTATATTTGCATTCTGAAATAGAACCAAATAATTACTTGTTTCACCTAAACAAATTGCATGAGTATCAACCCTGTAAATCCTCCTATCCAAAAAGATAAGGATTCTGTAACGCCAAGTACAAGTACACCAAGTACAAGTACCAACAATACATCTTCGTATAATAGCAATCGTCCTGCCTATAATAGAGGCAGACAAATGCCACAACCAGATGAACACCGTATCAACGAAAGAATCAGGGTGCCTGAAGTTCGTTTGGTAGGGGATAATATAGAACCAGGTGTGTATCCAACCAAAAAAGCCCTCGAAATGGCACAAGCCTTAGGACTTGATTTGGTGGAGATTTCGGATAAAGCAGTACCACCTGTTTGCAGAGCTGTGGATTACTCTAAGTTTAAGTACGAACAAAAGAAAAAACAAAAAGAAATAAAATCGAATTCACAAAAATCTGTAGTCAAAGAAATTCGTTTTGGTCCTAATACAGACGAGCATGATTTTGAGTTTAAACTCAAACACGCACAAAATTTTCTCAAAGAAGGAAACAAAGTTCGTGCTTATGTGCAGTTTGTTGGTCGTACCATTGTATTCAAAGAACGAGGGGAGGTCTTATTGCTCAAATTTGCACAAGGTCTTGAAGATTATTGCAAAGTAGAGCAAATGCCAAAGTTGGAAGGAAAACGAATGAGTTTGCAACTTTCGCCCAAGGTAGTGCCACCTAAAAAATAAAGAGTGAGAGTTTTACATTACATTTTAATTATTTTAATCCAATGCCAAAAGTAAAAACCAAATCGGGTGCGAAAAAAAGATTTAAAGTAACAGGTACAGGCTTGATTAAACGTAAAAATGCGTTTAAAAGCCATATCTTAACTAAAAAAGCTACCGACCGCAAACGTCGCCTTTCGCATGCCTCTCTTGTATCTAAAGCAGATATGGGTAGAGTACGTGATATGTTAGCTATCTAAAATATAGATGTCCAATATTTTGTATCAATAGTTCTAAAATTATTGCCAAAATAAGACAAATACTATTTTATCTAACTATTACCCAAAGACAAAAGTCTTTATCAAATTTATGGTTTAACCCGATTCAACGGTATATAAGCTCCTTGCAATAGTAGGACTCCGTTAGTCAAAACAAATGTACTATGCCACGTTCAGTGAATGCAGTAGCGTCGAGAGCAAGACGTAAAAAAGTGTTAGCCCGAGCAAAAGGGTATTTCGGTCGCAGAAAAAATGTTTGGACAGTAGCCAAAAATACTGTTGAAAAAGGCTTGTTATATGCCTACGAACACCGTAAAATTAAGAAAAGAGATTACCGTGCTTTATGGATTGTGCGTATTAATGCAGCAGCACGTATCTACGGATTTTCTTATTCCAAATTAATTGGCATGCTTCATGCAAAAGGTATCGAGTTGAACCGCAAAGTATTAGCGGATTTGGCTATGAATCACCCAGAAGCTTTCAAAGCTGTTGTAGAAAAAGCAAAATAAGCTATTTTTTATCTACATTTTATTTTATACATAAAAAAAGCTACCAACAGGTAGCTTTTTTTATGTAATAATGTAAGTTGTGTAGCTTCAACTACGCAGCAAAATGTGCAATTTTTTATATCCATTTCCTATAAAAAATAATGTTGTTGCTAAAAAAAATTTTAGTTTTACTAACAAGCCTGTGCGTAGCTGGGAACTACGCACTACTATTACGCAAATTATATCATCTAATAACGAATTATTTTTTGTACCATTATATTATTTCCCTCCACAATTCGCAAAAAATATGTGCCATTAGGTAGCGTATCTAAGATTTTCTGCAAATCTTTTTCTATCATTGCTACACAAGCATTTGTTTGATAAAATTCTTTTCCTGCTATATCTGTAAGATAAAAATTAACCACTGTATTTTTGTCTAAATCTGTTTGTATAGCAATGGTATTGCTAAATGGATTGGGGAAAATTGTAAAATAATTGGTATTTTTTTGCCCATTTACCACTATCCAAGTGCTATAACTTACTTTTTTGTCTATGTCTATTTGTTTTAGACGGTAATAAGAAGTTTGACTAAATTGCGTATCCAAAAATGAATAATTTTTGAGAGATTGACTGTTTTGTATATTTTGTTTGTTGGGGTTTATAGGATTTCCAATACGAGTGAAATTTTTGCCATCTACACTTTTCTCCACTTCAAAACCCCAATGATTGATTTCAGAACTTGTCTGCCAAGTTAATAAAACTTGATTTTCGGTTTGTTTTTGGGCTTTGAAATAGACTAATTGTACAGGTAAAGGGATTAAAAGTGGACTCAAAGCAAGTAAAGAATAGCCCGAATTATTGGTTGCAGTAACATTATCGGCGGCGTTGCTTTGTGCAGTAAGGTCATTTATCCAACTTGAGCCTTTGTAGTGATTCATATACACACTTCCTGCGGTAATATCCACGCCATTCGGCAAGCCTGTTAATTCTTGTGTTGCATAATAAATAGTTGTAGTCGTACTTGCAAAAGTGCCTGCTGTCAAATTTACATCATATAATCGTCTTGCACCTCTGCCTTCGGGACTGTAATGATACCGATTTATGTTGATAGTATAAGCACTACTTGCCGAAAGTTCTAAACCAAGACCTTTAAAATTTGTTGGGGAATTGCCTACCACAAGCCCTGTGCAAACAATTTTACCGCCAATATTTGCTTCTGTGGTGGCAGTTGCATCTTTGACGAGGGCATTGTTGGCTCTATCTTCCGAAAGTGTGCCTATGAGTACAATGTCATTGCCATTTAAGTTCAAATCTCCGTTTGTGCTACCACCTCCAATAGTCAAAATACCGTTTACGGTCATTCCTTGATTGCCTAAAGATATATCATTGTTTCTGATGATACTAAAATTAGACAGAATAGGTGCAACGGTAAAGGTATTGTTTGGAATGATAAAACTATTGCCATTGGTATTTCCTATTGCACCAAAAGCTATGTTTGTACTTGCATTAGTCGTAATTGTTGCCAAATTTTTGCTAATTGGGGTGTTATTGCTATGAAAAGTCAAGGTTTTGCCCGAAATATCAAAAATTCCATTACTCAAATTTAACGTACCAGTGATAGTCAAATTAGGATTAGTAAGACTAACTGTGGGATTTGTGCCTGTGTGATTAACTGTTAAATTTGCAATTTGTGTAGGCATCAAAGTACCTGTGCTTATGGCATTTGCAATGCTACGGACAAAGGTAAAATTGTTATTATTCGCAAAATTAGTGCTTATTCCTGTTCCAAACGAATCATTTATTTGGCTTTGTGCCAACATAGTTGCCGAAGATGCTAAGCTAAATGTTTTGGTATTTGCCCCTGTTTGCACAATTTGATTGGTATTTAAACTTGTATCAAAAGTTCCATGAATCGTAATTCCAATATTGGCTGCTGCACCGTTTAGGCTAATATTTCCACCATTTAACCGCAAAATAGTGTTTGCATCAAAGCTAAGTATTTCGCCTGCTGCACTATTACTTATCGTTTTATTGGTGGTAACTATTACAAGCCCACCTGTAGTCGAGCTTGTAATAGTTTTTGTAGTGCCTGCACCACTTAGCTTTATATTGCCTGCCGCATTACCTGCAATCGTAAAGGTTTTGCCATTAATATCCAATCCTACAGTATTTTGCAATTCCAAAATATCTCCAACATTACTTACATTAGAAATAATATTACTCATTAGTTGCACACTTCCTGTGTTTTTGTTAATCAAAATATAGGCAAAAGTTTCGCCACTTGTATTATTGGTTGTTATTGTTTGTGCATTTGTACCTACAAAAAATACTGCTCGGTTGTTTGGTATAAAACCTGCTGAAGTATTTTGATTTATCCAATTTCCTTCTATTTTCAAATCTCCGCCACTTGTCGTAGATAATTGCAAAGTTCCACCTGCTTTGATAATTAAATTGCCACGCATATACCTAAATAAGGCGGGGTTATTGCTAACAAAAGACAAAGTTGTACCATTTTCTATTTCTACATTTCCTGCAATTCCTGCTCCTGTACTTGCATTAGTTGTCCATTCGGTAAAAGATTCATACACAGTTCCTGTATTATATCGCAAAGTTGAATTTGCGTGATAGGTTGGTGGATTGGTATTGACAAAACCTTGATTGCTAATTTGCAAAACTGCCCCATTTCCTATTGTAAAATTTCCAGATGCAAGTGGCGTAAATCCTTGATTAATGGTCATATTTCCATTAAAAGTTAGGGCATTTCCTATAATATTTCCTTCGCCATGAAAGATTACATTGCTTGTAGTATTGCTAATCAAATTTGCTGTTCCTGTGGTGTTGATAGTAGTTCCTCGTCCTGTTCCAATACTTCCTCCAAGCGTAATAGTTTGGTTAGAAATATCAAAAGTAGCACTTCCTGTTACTTGTATAGAACCACCAGCAGCTATAGCAAAATTATTTGTTGCCGTAATTGTTCCCGTATTTACAATTACTTTTCCGTAAGTTGCACCTGCCACAGGCGTGGCATTGCTAATAACATCTGTAATAGGTGTGTTGGTAATATTTTTTGGAATACAGTTGGCACTACTTAGTCCAATTCCTCCAAAATAGCCTGTTATTGTGGGATTGTTGTTGGTGCTGATATTTGCACCTGGAGCATTAGAAAAAAAACCACCCGCAAACCCCATCCATAAAGTCATATAAATTGCATGGGGATTGCCAATATTTGCCAAAGGAATTTTTACCTCTCTTGCTGTTGTATTGGTAAAATAAGTTATTCCTGCAATAGTAGATGCCCAAAAAGAAGCAAAACTTCGTGCCTCTTGGTAACTTTGTTCGACATGGGCATTATAATTGGCAGAAAAAGGCAATGTTCCTGTAACTCCGTTGTAACTCTGCCCTGCGGTGGTGCCTGTGCCTGCGGTAGGTGTTGGATTGGGGTCTGTGTCCAAATAAATTGTCAAATTATCTGTTGCCCCAAAAGTTCCGCTTGTTCGGAAAGCAGCAATATACAAATTATTGGCATCAAAAGTAATGTAATAATCTGTGTTATTAGCAGCAGAAATTCTTTCATTGGCAGTAAAATCACTTGCATTGCCCGTAAAATTTACGGTTCTAAAAGATTGTGCATTGCTTTGTAGAAAAAAGTATAGCATTATAGCAAGCATAAAAATAAATTTTATGCCATTGTTTGTGAATAAACGCATAAGGTTAGTAGGTTTTGACTCGATAGATATTGCAAGAAATTTACAAAAATGTAGTCTAAAAACAAATTAATAAGGATTTTTGTTTAACGCATAATGATGAAATTATTAGAGAGTTGAAACTTTGCGTACTAAACATTAGGCATCTCTATTGCTCAAAAATTTGTTTTAGCAATCTCTTTTATTCTCTGCCAATAAGTAAAAATTACAACTACTTTACATAAAAAATCGTATATACATTTACTTATATTTTAAATTACAAAACTTTATACTATCTTTAAAGCAAACAAATTAATATTCTAATTCACACTAAACTAATTAGACTTTGATAGAAAGAACCATTATTTTAGAAAGCATTTCGTTGGTAGATTTTTTAGGCTCTGAAAATAGCAATATACGCGAAATTGCATTGGCATTCCCCCAAACTAAAATTATTTCTCGTGGTAATGAATTGCGTCTGAAGGGGAATTCGGCAGAAATTGTACGGATTAATGAGGTAATTAATCTTTTAATTGACCATTACAACCAATACGGCAAAATTACGGTAGAGGACGTACAAACCTACCTTAGACGTGATGTGCATGATACTACATTTAAGGCAGAAGACAAAATGCCTGAAGATATTATCATCTATGGGGCAAAAGGTATGCCTATCAAACCACGCACCACCAACCAAAAAAAATTGGTAGAATCTGTTTTTAAAAATGATTTGGTTTTTGCAATAGGACCCGCAGGTACAGGAAAAACATATATTGCAGTGGCTATGGCAGTTCGTGCTTTGAAAAACAAACAAGTTAAAAAAATTATTATTACACGACCAGCAGTAGAGGCAGGCGAAAGTTTAGGATTTCTTCCTGGTGATTTGAAAGAAAAAATAGACCCATATATTCGCCCGATTTATGATGCTTTAGATGACATGATACCAAGTGAAAAACTCAAGTTTTATCAAGAAAAAAATGTTATCGAAATAGCACCTATTGCATTTATGCGTGGACGTACTCTGCACAATGCCTTTGTATTGGTAGATGAGGCACAAAATACAACGACTATGCAAATGAAAATGCTACTTACCAGATTAGGGGCAAGTTCCAAAATGATTGTAACAGGAGATAGGTCGCAAATAGATTTGCCAAAAAATCAAAAATCAGGCTTGATTGATGCTATAGAAATTTTGCGAGGCGTGGAAGGTTTGGATATTGTAGAGTTGGAAGGAAAAGATGTCATCAGGCATCGAATAGTGAAACAAATTATTGCTGCCTACGATAAACAAGACAAAGACAAATAAAGAAATACAATAAATTGGTTTTATCGCCAAATGTCATCTTTGCAAAAAAGATGGCATTTGGCAAACTTTTTTTATAAAACCAAGTCTGTTATAAGAGAATATATAAAAAGTTAGCCAAAAAAGCTATACTTATTTTGTAATTACTAATTTTTTTTATAATATAGTAAAAAAATAACAACTTATGCACTTATTCTTTACAATAATTTCTTTTTTTGCTTTTTATGCACCCAAACCACTTTCTGACGATGGCGTTGTCATCGAACTACAAAATAATTGTGGGAAAAAAGTGGAATTAGAAGTACAACTACTTCACAACACAATGAATTTGACCGTAGATAGCGGCATGAAAAATAAATTTCGCCTAAAAGTTGGTTCAGATATTTTGGTAAATAACAAAAAAATACGCCAAGTAGTAACTAACGATAATGGTACAACTATTAAATTATGTAATTAAAGTACAAATTTTAACCAAGTATTTCTAAAACTTTCATTTCAAACAATATTTTATTTTCTACTAAACTTTATTTGTAATGGCATCCAATATTATACGTGCAGCTGTAATTGACCTTAACAATGGCTTTGCCAATCAAGGTATGCGAGGAATCAAAGAAATTCTGACCGAAAGAAGTGGCAAAGTGAATGGGCAAACTATTTTGTATGATGTTTTTGAAGCTCGTAATCGGAATGAAATGCCTGATGATAGCTATGATTTATATGTATCGAGTGGAGGACCAGGTAGTCCTTTTGATGGCGAAAATCAAGAATGGGAGCTAAAATATTTTCGTTTGTTAGACAAACTTTGGAATCATAACCAAACCAATAGCAAAGAATTTCGCAAACATATTTTTCTTATTTGTCATTCTTTTCAAATGGCTTGCCGTTTTTTTGATGTTGCCCAAATCAACAGACGCAAATCCAATTCCTTTGGTATTTTGCCTATTCATAAAACTACAGAAAGTCAACATGATGACATCTTTAAGACTCTTCCCGAACCATTCTATGCAGTAGATTCGAGAGATTGGCAGGCAGTGCAACCAGACACAAAAAAATTAAAAAAATTAGGTGCTAAAATATTAGCTTTGGAAAAATTGCGTCCTCACGTAGAATTGGAAAGGGCAGTAATGGCAATACGATTTTCAGAAGAATTTTTGGCAACACAGTTTCACCCAGAAGCAGACCCTACTGGTATGCTTATTCATTTTCAAAAAGAAGAACGTAGGCAATCTGTTATCCAAAATCATGGCGAAGCAAAATACAGAGATATGATTAACCACTTGAATGACCCTGATAAAATCAATCTTACCCATAACAACTGTATTCCTGCTTTTATTTCGCAAGCAATTCAAAATTTAAGACCTGTAGAAAAGCAAATATTGGAAGAAGTTTGCTAAAATAGTAGCAATGAAGTTAGATAGTGTGTTTATACTATACAAATTTTGCCTTATACAGAAATCTTACAGATTTATATGTCTGTAAGATTTTTTTTATAAATAACGTGAACTACGGATACCGTATATTCGCCTTTAGGCGGGGCTGCCTAAGCGAATGAGTCTGGTAAATTGAAAGAAAAATAGTAATTATTTCTCAAAATTTGTGAATTTATAACCAAGTTCATTTTTATCCTTACATTTCATTTGCCTAAAGGCGAATATACGGTTGCTACGCAACTTATTTATTATATATTTTACTTGTAACTTGTTGATTATCAATAAAGTAATCCGTAGTTCACGTTAAATAATATAAGTTACATAGAATGTACTGCACCCTTTAGGTTGCAATTTGCTGTGCAACTTAAGTAAAAGTAAATACTTGATTTTCAATTATTTACTTTTATTTTTATTAGCAAATAAATTCTTGTTTTTACCTACAGTTTAAAATTTACAACTACTTACGAACACATATTTTATGAAAATAGACATACTTGGTGCTGGATTGGTTGGTGCTTTGCTTGGTATTTATCTTGCCAAAAAAAATTACCAAGTCCATATCTATGAACGAAGAGCCGATTTTAGAAAAGCTGCTTATTTGGGAGGCAGGTCTATCAATTTGGCACTTAGCGAAAGAGGTTTGCGAGGGTTGGCAGGCGTTGGATTGGCAAAAAAAGTACAAGAAATTGGACTTTTAATGACACATCGAGCTATGCATGACACACAAGGCAATATTACCACACAGGCATACGGAAAAGATGGGCAAGGGATTTATGCAGTTTCGCGTGGCAAATTGAATGAATTTTTGTTGAACGAAGTCGAAAAATTTGCCAATGTTACTGTCCATTTTGAGCAAAAATGCACAGAGGTTGATTTGCAACACAAACAAATCACTTTGCAAGATATTGCAACAGGCAACACAAAACTGCTTGAAACAGATTTGCTTTTTGGTGCTGATGGGGCATTTTCGGCTCTTCGCACTGCTATCACAAAAACAGATAGGGCAGATTATTCCCAAAAATATTTGGCACACGGCTACAAAGAATTAACCATTCCTGCAAAAAATAAGCAACACCAATTAGCAAATAATGCCTTGCATATTTGGCCTCGCAATAGTTTTATGCTTATTGCATTGCCAAATTTAGATGGTACTTTTACCTGTACCTTATTTTTGGCTTTTGAAGGTGCTATTTCTTTTGAGGCTTTACAGACAGAAAAAGCAGTGGAAAACTTTTTTCAGGAATTTTTTCCTGATGTAATACCTTTAATTCCTAATTTTGTGCAATGTTTTTTTGAAAACCCTACATCTTCCTTGCTTACTGTGCATACTAATCCTTGGATTTTTGGCAAGCAAGCAGCTTTGATTGGTGATGCAGCCCACGCCATTGTACCGTTTTATGGGCAAGGTATGAATGCAGGTTTTGAAGATTGTTATGTTTTAGACCAACTAATAACTCAGGAAAATGGTAACTGGGATACAATTTTGCCCAAATATCAACAAAATCGTATTCCCAATACAGATGCTATTGCAGAATTAGCATTAATGAATTTTGTAGAAATGCGGGATTTGGTTGGCAAACCTGCGTTTTTGTTACGCAAAAAAATAGAGGCAAAACTATATGAGTTATATCCTACTTTGTGGATTCCACTTTACACAATGGTTACTTTTAGTGCCGAAATTCCATATAGCGAAGCTCTACGATTAGGCAAAATTCAAGACCAAATTATGCAACAAGTGATGCAGGAATTGGATACGCCAGAAAATTGGCAAACCATAAATTTTGCAAATATTATTGCAGATTATCAAAATAAAAGCAAATAATATTTTAATTAATCGAAGTTACATAGCAACCGTATATTTGCCTTTAGGCAGCCCCGCCTAAAGGCGAATATACGGTATGCGTAGTTCACGTTATTTTAGAAAAGTTTGGTCAAATCAAGAAACTAAACTACTTGCTTGTCGTTGCTGTTAATAAAAGTTAAAATTAGTTCAATGGATAAAAAAGTTGTTAAATTTTATAAAATAGTGTTACGAGCTATTATTTTTTGACTATTTTTTGCTTATTTTTAGAAATTTAATTTCCAATGAAAAACAACCTCTTCATTCTTCTTTTTATCTATTTACTTTCTTGTATAACTTTATATGGTCAAAGTATAGACACTTTGTATGTGAATATAGAAAAAGTAAATCCAGATACTGCAAGTATAAAAAATTTGTTGCGAATGGCAGCAAAGGCTTCGGATACTGCATACCAAAAAAAAATAGATTATTCCCAAAAAGCCTTAGCACTATCCGAACAAATTGGTTTTAAAGAAGGGATTGCAAGAGCCTATAGACGTTTGTCGATGGTATATTTTGTGTTAGGAGACTATACACAGAGTTTGGAGGAATCTTATAAAGCCTTGCAATTGGCGGCTGAAGTGCCTGAACTTGAATTTAAAACTTCTCTGTTGCAACAAGTAGGTAAAATATACCAAATTCAACAAAATTTATCCAAAGCTGAACAGTATTATCTCCAATCTTTTACGATTAATCAACAGAATAATAAGGAAAAAAGTCTTGCGTATGATTATAGCAACTTGGCTAATCTTGAAATTATAAAGAAAAATTTTGAAAAATCTTTAACGTATCGCAAAGAAGAAATAAAATTAAAAGAAAAATTAAAAGATACCATAGGATTAGCTTTTACGTATAACGATATTTATTATGGTTATGCACAACAAGACAAAGCTAACGAAGGAATTATATATTTAGAAAAAGCTGTAACTATACTACAAAAATTACCAACAGATTATTATAAAGTGGCATTAAATCTAAATTTAGCGGAAGTATATGCTACTACCAATAAAATAAAGGAGGCAGAAAAAATAGCATTACAAGGCTTGGAAGATACTAAAAAAATTCAAGCAAAAAATTTAGCCATTCTTGCTACAGGTATTCTGTACCAAATATACCAAGAAAAGAAAAACTATCCACAAGCATTTACTTATTTATTATTCCATAAAAAATTACAAGACAGTGTATATAATGAACAAAGATTGAAAGAAATAAGCCGTTTGGAAACTAATTTTCAAGTGAAACAAAAACAAAAAGAAAATGAACTTTTACGCCGTGAAAACAATATAAAAAATGAAGAAATTGCACTAAAAAATACAGAGGCAGCTACTAATAGAATACTTGTGGGAGTTTCACTCTGTTCTATTGTTCTATTATTGGGAATTTTATTTGTATTTTATCGGAATATTCGCATAAAAAAGAAAAGTAATGACTTATTGACACAAAAAAATAAAGAAATTCAAGAACAAAAAGAAGAAATAGAAACCATTGCCCAAAATTTACGGCTAAGCCACGAAATTGTGCAAGCTAAAAATAAAGTAATTGAAACAAAAAATCAGGATATTTTGGCAAGTATTCAATATGCTAAACAAATTCAATCTGCAATTCTGCCATTTGAAGAAAAAATAGCAATGGATTTGGGCAAAGATAATTTTTTTATTTTCTTCAAACCGAGAGATATTGTTTCTGGAGATTTCTATTTTTATGAAAAAGTAGAAAATCATTCCATTATTGCGGTAGCAGATTGTACAGGACACGGCGTACCTGGTGCATTTATGTCTATGATTGGCACACAAATAATGACCGAAATAACTCTAAAAAATAGAGAAATTGCACCCGAAAAAATTTTAGACCTTTTGCACCAAGAAATTAGACGTACTTTGCAACAAAGCCAAAATACCAAAAGTTTAGACGGTATGGACATTGCACTGCTAAGCATACAACAGAAAGATACTCATACAGAAATAGCTTATGCAGGTGCTATGAATTCCTTATATTATGTGCAAAATGACGAAATAAAAGAAATAAAAGCAGATAAAAAAGCTATTGGTGGACAACACTATCCCAACGAAACACAAAGACTGTTTACAAAACATACCTTAGTATTACCAAAAGAAAATAAAGAAAATACGGTATTTTATCTTGCCACAGATGGTTTTGCAGACCAATTTGGTGGACAAGAAAAACGAAAATTTATGACTAAAAGATTACGAGAATTGCTTTTGCAAATTGCTAAAAAACCAATGCAAACACAAAAAAAGATTTTGGAAACAACTATTATAGATTGGACAACAGTAGCCAATGAAAAACAAACAGATGATATTACTATCTTAGGTATAAGATTGTAATATCATCTGTTTGTAATATACACAAAATTTAGAGAATATATGTAAAATTATAAAAATCTACCTATAAACTAACTTTATAAATTTTGTTTAAAAATCATAATTTCGTTGAGCAATATTCAAACGGATTGCCAAAAATGAAAAAATATTGCTGTAGTTATAATCTGTGCGTTGGCTATCTGTTTGGCGAAGTATTTGTTTAAAATCTATAAATAAATTATGTTTTAATTGATAAGATGCCGTAAAATCAGCATACATAAGTTTAGTAGCTGCCCCCTGTCCAACACTATTGTTATAATCTCCTATGCGTGTTGCACTTGGTAACAATGGATTTCCGCCATAATTTTTGTTGTCTTTATCTTCGCCTTTACTTGCATAGAGTAATTTGGCGGTAATTTGTAATTTTGGAATTGGTTGTACACGAAAAATAGCAATAAATTCGGTAAAATTAGCTCCTAAAGGGTGTGCCAATGGTTGCCTAAAATTAGTATAGCTTGTATAAAGGCTTTCGTGTCCATACATAAAAGGACGTACATAATTGATTTCTGCCTGAAAATCAAAGTTTTTTATGTCCCAAACATCTATATATTTTAAGCCAAGTTGTACACTTTGCTTATTACTCCACCAACCCTTTCCTGAAGTAACTTCTTTCAACACAAATTCGTCTAACATAGCCTGCCCATAGACCTGCACAGATTTTTTTATATTCCATTTAAAATCTAAGCCTAACATCGTGTTATCAATCGTACCAAATTGCTGTTCCAAAAAACGATAAAAAATAACAGGATTTAAGTAGCCCAACTCAAAAGAATTTGTACGTGCCAAGCTGTCGTGTCTGGAAAAAACTACTCCTTCAAAAAGTCCAATATTGAGATTATCTCTAAGATTAATACTTAGGTGATGAAAAGTGCCATATTTTTTTGGAAATTCTACATTGGCAGCCAACACATCTGCAGTCATTTGTGTATAGAGATTGGTGTAATTGAATCTACCTATTTTGGTATTGAGTTTTAGGAAGAAATAGGGCGAAGAAAAATCAGATAACATCAAAGAACGGTAGCCATTGCCCCAAAAATGCCTATCATGCCCAAATTGCACCGAAACTTGCTTAATGACATTAAAAGTAATATAACCTCGTGCTGTAATAAAATCTACTCCTTTGCTTTTGGCAACACCTGCGTCATCGAGAGTTTTCCAAAAACCTTCGTTAGGAACTGCATTGCTTTCGGCAGTTCTTTGACGAACATAATAGGGAAAATTCATTTGATTGTCCGAAAACATAGTATAAAAACCAATTCGCCGACCAATCGTACCACGTACCTCTACCCCTCTTGTATTCAAGGTATTCATACCATTATCTGCATTAGGATTTTTACTATTACTGTTTTCTCTGCCAAGCCCAACATACAAAACAGGACTAATATGTAAATTAACATCTTGATTATCAAGGCTATAGAAACTATTTTTAATTTTATAGAAATGCTTTAGTAATGGTCTTTTACTGCTATTAGTCAAACTATCTGCCCATTCTGCATTATCATTGAGCAAGTACATCAAGTTAAAAATATCTACTCGGGTTAATTCTTGGTCTTTCAAAAGTACAGAATCTGCTAATTGGGCTATGCCTTTGCGACTATATGGTTTTAAAGTAGTGAATAAACCTTCTGCAAATTTTCCCCGTTTTATTTCATATCTTTCTACAAGATGTTGATAGTCGGAATTTGTACCAATAAAAGTGCTTTGTGCCAAACCATGATAAAACATGCAGAAAAGCATAAAAAAAATAGTAAATAGTTTTTGCATACGTACAGAATAATTACCAAACTGATTAATTCCAAAACTAATAAAAATAAATTGTTTCTACAATAGACATCTATAATTTCTAAGTTTTCTACATCAAAATTATTTTAACCACATAGTAACATAGATACATAGAAAAATATAAGTTAAGGAAGGTAATATAAGTAAAAAAACTGTGTAAATCTGCGTGTTCTGTGTTATCCGTGTTCAATATTTTAGCAGTAAGACGAATTTTATTACATAAACCTTACTTTAAAATTTTGATGCGGAAAACCTATATAATTTCTAAGTTTTCTACATCAAAATTATTTTAACCACATAGTAACATAGATACATAGAAAAATATAAGTTAAGGAAGGTAATATAAGTAGAAAAACTGTGTAAATCTGCGTGTTCTGTGTTATCCGTGTTCAATATTTTAGCACTAAGACGAATTTTATTACATAAACCTTACTTTAAAATTTTGATGCGGAAAACCTATACATTTTAAAGCATCTAAACATAATAAAGGCGTAAATAAGTACGATAAGCTACGAATTAAAATACGGATAATCAACAACTTATCACTACCTTTGTAATCGTATCAAAGATATATTTCACATTAATTTATCTATCTATGTTACTTAAAAGCCTACAATCCATCTTTGAAAGAGACCTTTATCGGTTAAAATCTGAAATTACATTGTATCAAAATGAAGATAAACTTTGGTATATAGAACCGAATATTGCAAATTCTGCGGGTAATTTATGTTTACATGTCATCGGAAATTTAAACTTATATATTGGTGCAGAACTTGGAAAATATCCTTACATAAGAAATAGAGAACTTGAATTTTCCTTAAAAAATATTCCTAAAACCGAACTTTTACATAAAATAGAAGGTACAATAGCAGTGATAGGAAAATCATTGGATAATTTAAAAGAAGAGGATTTAAAAATGGAATATCCAATTTTGGTATTTTCGGAAAAAACAAGCACCGAATATTTTTTGGTGCATTTGACTACGCATTTAACCTATCATCTCGGACAAATTAATTACCATAGACGACTTTTAGATAAGTAATCATAAATAATATTTTCTACAAAATTTCTAAAAAAGCTATTAATGCTTGTTTTTCTGCAACAGATAATTTTTGGGTTATTTTTTTTTGATTTGGAATTTTTTGGGAATGGGGAAATCTTATTTTGTCTAAATGTAAAGCATAATGTGTTACGACTTCTGCGATACTTGCAAAACGTCCATCATGCATATACGGTGCGGTGCGTGAGAGATTTCGCAAAGTTGGTGTTTTAAATTTGCCAATATCTGCTATGTTGTGTGTAATGCGAAACCTACCTAATTTTACTTGTTCGTTGCTACTATCTGTAAAAATGCTATCTATTTGATTAGAATGAAAATCATTGTCTGTAAATAGTGGCAATGTATGGCAACTTTCGCAGTTTCTTAGAAATATTTGATAACCTTTTTGTACCATTGTATCTGCGGTAGGCACACAAAAAACAGGCATTTTTTGTAATAGATTGCCATAAAACCATCTATCATATTTGGTATCCATAGGCAAAATAGTCCGTTGATAGGCAGCTAAAGCACGCAAAATATAGGCAGTATGTATTTTTTTGTCTAAAAAAATCTGTTGGAATAGAATAGGGTAACTCTGATGATTTTCTAATTCTTGTAGCAATTCTCCCATATTTTGGTTCATTTCGTTGGGGTTAGTAATTGGTGCAAATGCTTGCGATTCGAGATTTTTTGCACCTCCGTCCCAAAACAATGTTTTTGCATGAGCCACATAGATAAGTGTTGGAGTATTTCGGAATAGTTTTTTTTTGCCTGCCCCCAAATTACTTAGTGCCAAATTATCTGTAAATGCGGCAGCAGGTTGGTGGCAAGTTGCACAAGAAATTTGATTATTACCCGACAGAATAGTATCAAAAAATAGTTTTTTTCCCAAATTTATCAACGCAGTATTTTTATCGGTTTTATTTTGGGAGTAATCTTGTTGGCTAAGTAGCACCACGAAGGAAATACTTGTCCATAAAAGTAGTACAGAGGAAAATCTGGGGAAATTCATTACAAAATATACGAAAATAAACACCTTTTGGGTGGTTTTCTATCCCAAAAGGCATTTATATTGTTGGAAATTATGAATAGTTAAGCAGCAGGCTCTTCATTGGCACTTTCTACTTTTTTCTTTACTGCGGTTTTTTTCACTTTTTCTACAGGTGCAGCCACTACAATATCTTCTACATCTGCAAAAATTCTTCCACAATGCTCACATACAATAATTTTGCGTTTTTCGCGAATATCTGCTTGTCTTTGTGGAGGTACTACGTTAAAACAACCGCCACAAGCATCACGTTTTACGGTTACTACTGCCAAACCATTTCGTGCATTTTTGCGAATTCTTCCATAAGAATTATAGAGTCTTTCTTCGATGGTTTTGCTTTTCTTTTCTCTTTCTTTCATGAGTTTTTCCTCATCTTCCAAACTTTCGGCAATAATAGAATCTAATTCTTTGCGTTTTGCTTGCAAATTGAGTTTCAACTCACCAAGTTCTTTCTGTGTATTTTCAATTTGTTTTTCTTTGGTTTCTAATTTGGTCGTAGCTTCTTTCAATTTGCGGTTTGCCAACTGAATATTAAGCCCTTGCAATTCAATTTCTTTGGTAATTGCTTCATACTCACGGTTATTTTTTACATTGCCTTGTTGTTCCTCATATTTTTTGAGCAAATTTTCGGCTTCTTTTACCGCATTTTTATTGTTAGCAATGTCGTCATTTAGTCGTTTACACTCGTCAGTAAATTTATTGATACGAGTTTCGTAACCAATAATTTCATCTTCCAAGTCTTGCACTTCTACAGGCAAGTCGCCACGTATTTTATTTATTTCGTCTAATTTAGAATCAATAGACTGCAATTTGAGCAAAGCCTCCAACTTTTTAGCAACAATATTTTCCATGATATAGCTATGGTAAGTTTTAAAGTAACAAAAGTATATCTTTTTATTCGTTATTACAATTTAATAACTATTTTTTTAATAAAAAACCTGAAAAGGTTTGTTATTGAAAGAAACTAATTCTATATTTGCAGTCATTTTTGGAAAGCATCTAAAATATATACATATCATGAGTGAGTTATTAAAGTTCGTAGAAAAAGACTTAGCAGCCGAAAAAAGAGCTGCGTTACCTGTTTTTCAAGCAGGTGATACTATCAATGTTCACGTAAAAATCCGTGAAGGAGCTAAAGAAAGGATTCAGCAGTTTCAAGGTACTGTTATTCAACGCAAAAGCAACAATACAAGTGGCGAAACTTTTACTGTACGCAAAGTTTCTAACGGAGTTGGCGTAGAAAGAATATTCCCAATTTTATCACCATCTATTGAGAAAATAGAAGTAATCAAACGTGGTATTGTTAGACGTGCAAGATTATTCTACCTTCGTTTCAAATCTGGTAAAGAAGCAAGAATTAGAGAAAGACGTACATCTGCTACAGCATAATTTAGCCTATTTATTATTTTTTATAAATTGTTTTCGACATTGCTATACATATCCTAAATATATGTGTAGCTTTGTATTTCGTATAAAGATAACTTTCATAAGTTCTTTTTACGTTTTTGTTTTGTTTTTCATAGTGGATTGGAAGCTGTACGTTTTTTAAATGTACAGCTTTTTGTCCATTTGCTTAATTCTTTCACTAATACATACACACGAAAACCTAAGTTATTAAAATCTAAATTATTGATTTGCAATAAATTAGAAATAACCTATCTTTATACCAGCAATTCCCACTTTGACAATTTATTCCAATTTTACCATTTCGGGATTTGCCAACTCTTGGTAGAGTTGTGCGAAATTTTCACAGGATTTGAAGAAAAAATATAGTTCTGCTATAAAATAAGGGCT
>JBIKRY010000060.1:0-18781 GCA_044348925.1 Bernardetiaceae bacterium | reverse complement strand
CCTTACTTTATAGCAGAACTATATTCTTTTTCAAAGGATTTGAAAAATTTTGCACAACTCTACCAAAAGTTGACAAATGTCCATATGGTAAAATTGGAATAAAATTGCCAAAGTGGGAATTGCTGAAAGCCTATGCTACAAACTTTAATAATATCTGTTCATTGAATAAACTTTGTTGGTGGTTTTGGAATAGAAAAATAGATTTTTTGCAAAAGTAGCAACAAACTTTTGCAAAAAATCTACTATAAAAATACGAATTGATAAAATATCCAACAAAAATAGTTTTCTATTTGGGTGCTATCGAAGAAAACACCCAAGGTTTTTCTACATCTCCTTTGTTTAAGATAAGTTCAGTTTTGGTAAGTTTGAGAACTTTCCAATATGCTTTACTTTCATTTTCTACTTGTAGGATAATTTCTGTTTTATCTGCACTAAGCACCCAAGTACCTTTTTCTTCTAAACCTACTACCTTTGTTGTAAAAGTTCCATCTTGGCGAAAATCAAAAAATAAGCCTTGCAAAGTTTTATCGACCAATTCATTCCTATTATTTTGAGCCGAATTTGTTTGCATAGTTTTTACATAGTACCATTTTTTGATGATTTGTTCTTTTTCAATCGCAATACCTTTCAATTTTGCAGTTTCCAATTTTATGCTTGTTGGGGCTTCGGCTTCTTTTTGCAAAATGATATAAAATGGAGATTCATCGAGAGGATAAGTAGTTATTTTTAACTGTTTGGTAGCTAATAATTCTACCAAAAATACCGTTTCACGTCCTTTGTTAGATTTTAGTTTTAGCTTTTTATCTTCCAATATCCAAGTACCCTCTTCTTTTTTGCCCATAGAAGTTAGTTGATAGTTTTTATCACTTGCTAACATCATGAACATATCTGCCACATATTGTTGTAACATTGCTTTACCTGCTGCATCTGTATTGGCTGCAACTTCGATATCATGGTATTTCCAAGCACCAAACATTTCTTCTTGTTTAATTTGTGCGTGTAATATACAAGCATAGAAAAATAATATGTGCAAAAAAAGAGCAATTTTTTTCATTTTTTTAATTAGATTTATGGTTTTATTTTTACAAAAATATTAATAAAAATTTATTTTACAATATATGTTCAAATTTATTTTCATAAAAACATATTTAAACTATTTTTTTATACGCAAAAGTAAATAATTAATTGATACTATTTTTCAATAGGAGTACCATTTTTTATAGGTTTTTCACATCACAAGTAGCTTGTAAAATTTGCAGCAAAAAACCTATTTTGTTTATGTAATGTTTGCTTATTTACTAATTTTTTATCACTATGAGCAAAATAGGATAGAAAAATAGAAAATAGGCGTATGATAAGAAAAAAAGATATAGTTTGTAGAGTAATCTTTTTTTTCTAATTTTGTTTCAATTTTTGGTAAAAAGGAAGATTATCTACCTAATGCCACGATTATTTATTCAAGAATCCTGTAATTTATCTTATCATCTTACATAGCTTATGAAATATTTATACATTGTCTATCTGCTACTTTGTTTTTCCTCTATTTTTGGGCAAACTTCGCCACAAGATTTTAAAAATCAATATATGTATGGCAAAAATTTGCTTGCAGAAAAAAGATTTGAACTTGCTTTAGAAACTTTTAAACCGTTATTGCAACGTCATAGCAACAATAATTTCTATGAATATGCAAATTTTTATTATGCTTATGCAGCATTTCAACGCAAAGAATATAGCACTGCTATTACTACGCTAAAAACACTAAGCACAGAAATAGGAAATTTGAAAAAAAATGATGAAATTTTTTACCTTTTGGCAAATGCACAATTTTTACAAAATGAAATAGTCGAAGCCTGTGCTACATTACAAAAAATAAATAGCCCAACTTTACGCAAAGAAGGCAATAATATGCAAGCTAATTTTATTGCTACTTGCAATGCTGTCAAAGATTTAAAACAATTACATATTATTTACCCTAATGATATACATATAAGTTTTCGATTATTTCAGGTACTTTCGGCACAAAAAGACAATAGCACCGACAAAATGTTACTTGCTGAATTAACAAAAAAACATACCAAAACTACCGAAAACACAAGTATTCCAACCGAAAACACACAAAATATACCCAAAGACTCTGCTACTCCCCCTACAAATTCCAAAACAAGCATAGACATTGGCTTATTATTACCAATGCTGATGAAAGATACCGAAGCCGATAAACCTGTACGCAAAAACCAGTTTGTAATAGATTTTTATTATGGTTTGTTGGTGGCACAAGACAAGCTGAAAGAAGAAGGTATTACAACCAATTTGTATTTATATGACACCGAAAAAGACGAAAATAAGATAAAATCTATTTTGAAAACGCCAAATTTGCAAAATGTAGATATGCTAATTGGACCTATGTTTCCTAAAGATACACCGCCTGTAGTAAATTTTGCGATGGCAAACAATATTATTTTGATTAATCCACTAACCAACAATGCAGAGGCTATCAAAAAATATAACAACGCATTTCTTACCGAGCCAAGTTCGGAGGCTATGGGCAGCAAAGCCGCAGATTATACATATAAAAACTTTTCGGATACAACAATTATCTATTTTGGAAATCAGCGACAAGATTCTATTTTGGCAACCCATTACATGCAAAAATTTAAGGATTTGGGAGGCAAAGTAACTATTTTTAAAAATATTGCGAACATCAAAAATGCCTTCAAGTTAGTATCTACTGACCTTGCAAGCTATATTGGAAAACAAACCAAAGCCTCTGTTTTTGTGGCTATTACCGACCAAACTCTTGCAGTAAATCTCTTGAGTGGCATACAATCTAATAATTTGGCAGTTCCTATTATTACCACACAAGACTGGCTCGAATTTAAACAAGTTACCTATGAACAATTAGAACAATCAAAGGTTTCTTTTTTATTTAATTCCTATTTAGATTATTATGCTCCCGCAGTTCGTGCTTTTGATACCAAATATATTGACAAATCTAATATGATTCCTTCGCGTTTTTCTTATGCAGGATATGATGCACTGTATTATTTTGCTAAAATGATTAATAAATATGGCAAAGACATTCGCAAAGGAGTAGCTGAAAATGAAAAAATAGAAGATTTGTTATTGCAAGGATTTGATTATAGAAATGGACATGATAATCAACGACTTGCGATTGGGGTATTTAAAGATGGGAAATTAGAAGTTTCCTTTTTGGAATAAAACCTAACTTTTACACTACAATTCATATAGGTTTTCCGCATCAAAATTATTTTAACCACATAGTAACATAGATACATAGAAAAATATAAGTTAATGAAGGTAATATAAGTAGAAAAACTGTGTAAATCTGCGTGTTCTGTGTTATCGGTGTTCAATATTTTAGCAGTAAGACGAATTTTATTACAATTTTATTACATAAACCTTACTTTAAAATTTTGATGCGGAAAACCTACAATTCATACTATTTCATTGCCACAAATTGCTATTTTTCTATACAATGACTGAAATTTTTGCATATCTACAACAAAATTTTGTAGAAACTACAGGAGCTATACTTACCATACTTTGCGTATGGCTTAATACAAAAGCAAGTATTTGGGGTTGGGTAGTCGGTATGATTAGCACCTTTTGTTATATCTATGTAGCATATACTTTGCATGTATGGGGATTTGCTATCTTAAATATTTTCTTTCTTTTGCTTAGTATGTATGGGCTTTGGAATTGGAAATATGGCAATAAAACAAGCGTAGAATTAGCAATAACTACTACAAATATCCAAAATATGGTATTGATTATTGTCTTAGGAATACTTTTGACCGTAATTTTTTATTATATTTTGGCAAAAACAGGCAGTGCTTCGCCTACACTTGATGCCTTTATTTTTGCTTTTAGTATGATAGCACAAGGATTATTGGCAAATAAAAAAATAGAAAATTGGATTTTTTGGATAGTCATCAATGCCATTACTGTATATATGTTTTATTCTCTTGCAACGTGGATAAGTGCAGGTTTGTATGCTATTTTATTTGTTTTGGCAATACGTGGCTACCGAGAATGGAACATAAAAATGGCACATGCCTAATAGAAACTATCAAAATCTGTAGCATAGACTTTAGTCTGTGCTAAAAATCTTTACAATTAAAAATTTACCTAAAAAATAAACACAATGAAATTACATAGTATAGAAACAGGCTTATTCAAATTAGATGGTGGTGCCATGTTTGGCGTAGTGCCAAAATCTATTTGGCAGAAACTCAATACCCCAGATGCAAATAATATGTGTACTTGGGCAATGCGTTGCTTATTGATAGAGGACAATAACAAACTAATTTTGATAGATAATGGGATTGGAAATAAACAAGATGGCAAATTTTTGGGTCATTATTTTTTGCATGGCGAAGATTCTTTGGAAAAATCTATTACAAAATTAGGGTTTTCTATGACAGATATTACAGATGTATTTCTTACACATTTGCATTTTGACCATTGTGGCGGTGGAGTAATTCGCAAAGACGATAAACTTTTGCCAACTTTTGCCAATGCCAACTATTGGACAAATGAAGCACATTGGCAATGGGCAAATGTGCCTAATGCACGTGAAAAAGCAAGTTTTTTGAAAGAAAATATTTTGCCAATGCAAGAAAGTGGGCAGCTAAAATTTGCTAAACAAGATGGCAGTTTTGAATATGAGGCTATGCAATTACTATTTATGGACGGGCATACCGAAAAACAAATGTTGCCAAAAATTGCATACAAAGGCAGAACACTTGTTTTTTGTGCAGATTTGTTACCTTCTATAGCACATCTTCCATTGCCTTATGTCATGGGCTATGATATGCGACCTTTGCAAACCATCACCGAAAAAGAATTATTTTTGCAACAAGCAGCAGACCAAAATTGGATTCTATTTTTTGAACACGATGCCTATCACGAATGTTGTACGGTGCAACACACTGAAAAAGGAGTTCGTGTAAAAGAAATATTTAAGTTACACGAAATATAAAAATGAGCAAAATTAAGGTAGGTTTTAACTTTTATCCTTTAGCCAAAAATTTTGGAAAAAATAAAAGCTAAAACCTATCAAACAAGCAACTTAGATTTCTTATTTAAAATGCTTCATAAATCTTTGAAAAAATGGTGTTGGGCTATTTTCGTGTTTAGGGCTATATTCGCCATCTATAATAGGAATATACATAACTCTGCGTCTGCTTTCTTCGCCTTGAATTTCTGCCTTTGCAACTCTGTGCCACAATCTACCATCATGCACCGTTAAATCTCCTGGGAGAGAATTTAGTGCTATTTCTAAAGGGTCTGCATTATTGTCGATAAAATATTTTTTACCAAACAATAACTTAAACATTCCTTGTTTATGGGTGCCAGGAATTAATCGTAAACCGCCTTTAGTTGGTGGGCAGGCATCAAGATGCAAGCCTACATTCAACATAGGACCTATTTTTTTGCCCAAAAAAATGTCCCTTGGAGCATCTGTATGCCAGCCCATTTGTGTAAATTCACTTTTATCGGTGTTAATATAGTGGTTGATTACCAAACCATCTTTTTCATTTTCGCCTACTCTTGCACCCACAGGAGTTTTGAGAAGGGGAAAAAGATAAGTAAATCTTTCGTCTTGCAAAAGTTCGTGCAATACAGGACTATGTTGCGAAGAAAAAGCAAATCGTTGCACAATTCGTGTTCCATCTACATCAAATCCATATTTGATAGGCACACCATTCACTTTTTCTATATTGTTCGAAATCCATTTACTTTGAATTTCGTCCATAGCTCTGGTTATTTGTGCAATGGCATCTGCATTAACAAAATTTCTAAAATGCAAAAATCCATGTTCCTCAAAAACATCGATTTGCTCTTGGGTAAGTTTATTACCCATGGTAAAAATAGGATAGCTAAATTCTCTCACTTCTCTCAATCAGTTTTATTGTTACTTAGTAGAATATAATTTTATTGCTATATTTGTAGCAATGGAATCTATAAGCCTAAAATTGCCAAATATTTTTTCTATTCGCCAAATCGTAGCTATATGTTTTATTTTGCATACCTGTACCTACATTAGATTTTGGTATAAACTTTTTAGAAATAGATATTATTAAAGTCTGTAGCATAGACTTTAGTCTGTGCTTTTAACCTGCTAAAAATCAAGTAATTAAATCACAGGCTAAAGGCTATGATACAAAATATTAATAATCTCTAATATGTTTTAGAGAAACTTTATAATTTAAGTAATAGAGTTTATGAATAATTTATAATAGAATTTAGTCTATTTTTAAGTAGTTGAAAATCAATAACTTGCACAGACTAAGGCGTCTCCGACTAAAGTCTATGCTACAACAATTATTCATAAACTCTATTAATTACTGCATCACTAAAAATATTATTTACACTGCCACTGCTACGCCATCTTTAATAATTGTAGTTGGTGCAGCATTTTGTCTTTCACTTGCATTTCTTTCTATACGTGAGAATAGTGTAATATTTTTGTCGGTAATAAATCTCCAAACCAAACCTGTCCACGAAGTATGATAATATAAAGTGTCATAATATTCGGGTGCCATTTGTCTAATTTTTGGTAAATTATGCCATGCTACTCCAGGGAAATCGTGGTGTTCGTTATGAAACCCAATATTAAATTGAATGGTATTTAGCCCACCATAATAGCTGTAGGTTTCTTGGTCTTCGTGAACTACAAAATGCTCTTGTATCCAACGTCCTCCTAATGGGTGCAAACTTACCGAAAAATAAAAACTTAAGAACAAATATAGAAAAGCAAAAGCACCTAAAAAATGATATATAGTAGCTATAAAGATGATTTGTGTCACCCAATTGATAGCTGTCCATTGGTCAAATGCAGCTACTTCTTTACTTACTCGTACAATTCTAAAAGTTTGCACAATAGGGAAAAACAATAACCACAATGCTTTTAAGATTGCCGAATTGCCTACCAAACGTGCTTCCCAAGGCTCTGGCATATCCAAATCTATTTCGTGGATTCCTTGATGTGCATGGTGTTTTAGGTGATATTTTTGGAAAGAGGCAAACGAAGGCAATAAAGAAGGCATATTTGCAATAAGTCCAAAAACCATATTAAGTGTACGGTTTTGGAATAATAAATAATGTGCTGCCTCGTGAATAATTACCAAAGTTACGTGATTTACAAAAGCACCAAAACAATACGCTGCTATTACGCTTGCCCACCAAGCTTGGTCTTTCAGCAGATAAGCAACCCCTACTTGTATGGCTACACAGGACAAGGTAATGAGTGCAGTGTAAGGATTCCGTCCATTAAGTTGGCGAATTTCTGGGTGTTTTTTAATAATTTCCCTTGTGCGACTAAAATGTGCAACGGGTTTTTCGGTCTGAATAAAAGTATCTGTGCTTGACATTTTTGTTAAGAATTTGTAATTGGGTTGAAAGATTTTTATTTCGATACTTGGATTTTTATTTGTTCTATTTGTGCAATATTTTCTGCTGTAAGTAACTTTACATTGGCGGTAATAGTTTCTATATCCCAATTCCACCAACTAATTTCCAATAATTTTTGTATATGCTCGGCTGCAAACCGTTTTCGTATTTCTTTGGCAGGATTGCCACCTACAATACTATACGGTGCTACATTGCTTGTTACGATTGCATAAGCTCCAATAATTGCACCATCTCCAATCGTTACCCCTGCCATTATTACGGCTTTATATCCTATCCAAACATCATTACCAATGATAATATCACCTTTGTTAGGGTATGTTTTTCCGTCCATTGCCCCTGCCCAATCTTGCCCAAAAATAGCAAATGGATAACTCGAAATAGCATTTACCAAGTGATTTGCCCCATTCATAATAAATTCTACTCCAGAGGCAATCATACAAAATTTACCAATACATAATTTGTCGGTGCTAAAATCAAAATGATATTTTACATTTTTTTCAAAATTTTCAACATCTTCAAAATCAGCATAATAGGTATAATCTCCAACAATAATATTTGGATTTTTGATAATATTTTTCAAAAAACACAACTTCGTATAGTTGTCCAAAGGATAAATTGTAGTAGAATTTGGTATAGACATTCTATTTTTTGCAAAGTTAGTAAAATTATTTTCTTTTTTTGTTAATATATGCGTAAAATATCCGAAACAGAGAAAGTTTTATTCGAAAGATTATTTTTAAGTTTTGCTTAATTTTTTATGGTTTTTTGTAAAAAACCTACCTTATATTTATTTTCATAAACCTTAATTTCGCCTGTCAAACGGTTTATTTTGGTATGGTGCAATGCTTTGACAAAAGCAAAACAGGCTATAGTTGCAAAAGGTGCAACCAATACATCTATAAAATAATGGGCATGTTGCACCAATAATAAAAAAGCCACTACAAATGCAAAAAAGATGAAGACAGGTTTTAGCTTTTTGAATGGGTTTCCAAGTACCAACAAAACCATCGTCGAAGTATGTCCCGAAAAAAATAAATCTTTGTTAATTGGTTTTCCTGCATACACAAATAGTTCTGCAAAAGGGTCTTTCAAATCTACATAGGCTACAGGTGCTTCCAAAGGCACAAGATAAATACAAAGCATACGTATCAAAGTTAGTAAAGCATAAGTTTGTAAGGTAATAGTAAATATTTTTGGCTCGGTTGCCATCAAAAATATAGCTATCACAATCACAAAATAGCAGGACACAAACAAAGGCATAGAAACATCTATAGCAGGAATCGTATTTAAAACTACGTCTTCTATATAAAAACCTTTACGATTTTGAATAAAATTTAAAAAACTTGGTATCCATAAACCCATAGCATTGATAAAAACAATACTTCCAAGCAGTTGTGTTACGCCAAAGGGTTTATTCCACAAATCTATATAGCGTTGTTTTACGATTTGTATAAAAGAATGTAGTTGCATAAGTAGTAATGTTTTGAGGTATTATTTGCTAATATGATAAGCATACAAAGAAATATTACCAATTTGTAAACGCAAAGTTACATAAATGTTTTGCAAATATATATATTAAATATGTAGAATTTAGTAACTATGCTACCAAGCAAACATCAACACTTACAAAAATTAACGTAAAATTTAGCGTATTAATCCTACAATTTATAAGTTATTGCATTTGTTTTTCAAAAAAAACTAAAATCTTTTGTTACTTACAACTTTTTACTTTTAATTCGCAAAGGAATCAGGAATACTTTGTGAAAGTATTGCCAAACCGCCAATAAAACAATCCAAACAAACCTACATTCTTGCAATAGCAAAGATTTACAATTTAATATTATCGATATGGTACAAAATTTATTCTACTTTCTTACTTTTCTCACCTTGTTGTGTGCCTTGATGGTGGTTTTTTCCAAAAACCCTATTCACAGTGTTTTGTATTTAATTCTTACATTTTTCACAATTTCAGGACATTATATTTTGCTCAATGCACAATTTTTGGCAGCTGTCAATATCATTGTGTATGCAGGTGCTATTATGGTTTTGTTTTTGTTTGTGATAATGTTTTTGAATTTGAAAAAGGAACAAGCCGAAGAAAGTAGTGCTATTACAAAAATAGCAGCCGTTGTTTCAAGTGGTTTATTGTTAGTAATTTTGGTAGCAGTGCTAAAATCCGTAGCTAATGTTCCTGTAGAAGCAAGTAGTTTTGACTCACAAATAGGCTTAGTAAAAAATTTAGGAAAAGTTTTATTTAGAGATTTTTTATTACCCTTTGAATTAGCATCTGTTTTATTCCTTTCGGCAATGGTTGGAGCAGTGTTATTAGGAAAGAAAGAAGAAGGAGAACGAAATACTTTTTAAATAAGTATCTTAGTAGTTTCCATCATACAACTTATTTATTTATTTATACTTTACTTATTTTATTAGATAATGACCGAAGTAATCCAATTAATTCCGTTAAATTATTACATTTTTCTTAGCACTGCCCTATTTGTAATAGGTATTGTCGGTGTCTTGACTCGGAGAAATGCCCTTATTATTTTTATGTCTGTCGAGTTGATGCTTAATGCAGTAAATTTGTTATTAACTTCATTTTCAGCTTACCGTTCAGACCCCGCAGGGCAGGTATTTGTATTTTTTATTATGGCAGTTGCAGCAGCAGAAGTTGCGGTAGGTTTGGCAATTATCGTCATGATGTACCGTTATATGCGTACTATAGACGTAAGCATCTTACATAAACTAAAATGGTAAGACTATAAACTTACTATGTGTATATTGCTTATAAAGCAAAGCAAGAAATAATTATTTAATCTAAGTTGCATAGTAGTACGGAACTCCAGTTCCGTACATAATTTATTGCATAAATAGAAAACTTTAGACCCAAATAAATAGATTTTTGTTGTAAAAAAGATAGTTACGAAAACTGCATAAAAGCAATGCAGTTTTCGCAACTATCTTTTTTTCACTTCTTTGCGTGTAGCATTATTTTTGCCTATTGGTGCATCTTCGCCACGCGAAATACTAATAATAATACCAATTGTTATGCCTGTAAATAAAAGTGAATTTCCACCCATACTCACTAAAGGTAAAGTTAGCCCTGTAATGGGAGTAAGTCCAACCGCCACACACATATTTACCAAAGCATGAATCACCAAACTAAAACTTAAACCAGCAGATAATAATCCACCAAAAGCCCTTTCACTCGTGGCGACTACCAACATACCTCGATACAAAAGTAACAAGTATAATAAAATTACAGTAATAGCCCCAAACAAACCGTATTCCTCGACAATAATTGCAAAAATAAAATCTGAATATGGGTGTGGCAAAAAATTACGTTGGTCGGAGTTTCCAGGTCCTTTGCCCCAAAAGCCACCCGTTGCAATGGCAATATAAGACTGTTCGGCTTGAAAAGGAACTTCTGTATCACTCAAATAGTACCGCATACGTCCTTTTACGGTTTCTAATCGTTGCCCTGCTACCAAAGCAATGCCTACAGCCAAAATACCTACAATAACCAAACTACCCAAATATTGAATAGGCACTCGACCTATAAACATAATAAGCATACAAGTAGCAAAAAGCAATACTGCCTCCGAAAAACTCGACAAACCAATCAAGGCACAAATAATTCCACACCAAAGCAAAATCGGCATTACTGCACGTTGAAACTCTTGGATAGATTGTTGTCGTTTTGCGAGCATACTTGCTACGCTTGCAATCAACGAAAGTTTTGCCAAATCTGAAGGCTGAAAAGTGTGGTTGATGTAAGGTATGGTAAGCCACCGACTTGCATCATTTAAGGTAGTGCCGTATTTCCACGTAAACAATAACAAAGGTACAGACAATAACAAGCCAAAACGAGAAAGTCTTGAGTAATATTTGTAATCTACCCTTGAACAAAACCACATAAAACCCAAGCCCGCAAATACCAAAAAGGCGTGTTTTATCAAATAATATTCTGTGTCGCCACCAAGTTTGCGAAAAGCTAAAGTACCCGAAGCACTATATACTACCAAAACACTGATGAGAGATAAGGCAAAAACTACTGTCCAAATAACAGGGTCTCCTTCAAAAAATTTTTTACGAATTGGTTTGTTGATACTTGTTTCCACTTGTTTGAGAGATAAATGATAGATTGCAAAATAATATATTACATAAAAATATAACTTAATAATAGCTATATTTTTACTAATTTTGCAAATTTTTTAGATAATTTACTAAGATAACGAAAAGTAAGAAAAAAATATTTTTTCTCTACTTCTTTTCCTATATTTTTTGTATTTTTCTATGTTTTTTTGAATAAAGCATACATTTTCAAAGACATATCTACAAACATTATTTTGGGGCTTGCATTCCGTTCAAGATGTGTAATGGCTTCGCTAAGCAATAGGTTTAAATCTTGAATATTATTTTCGTGAATGGCTGCTTTTGCAAAATTGCGAACAAATTTTAGGGTTTCTTCAGGCAATCTTACCAAATTTTCACTTCCAAATTTTATTACCAAACCCTGTCTAAAAATACTCAAGGTATATTGGAATAAATTTTTTTGGTCTTCTTTATTTTGTTCGGCAAACTCTTCGGCTAAAGTCTGTATTGCCGAAAATTCTGCGGTAACTTTGTAACAAGCCCTTAACCATCTTTCCAAAAAATTTTGTTGGGTGCTTTGTCCTTTTTCTATCATACGGGTAGCTTCTGCCAAATTGCCATCAGCAATCAAAATAGTTTCGGCTAATTGGTTTTCGTCTATAGTTGGGTATTTTTTGCGTAGAAATTGCTCTACTTCTTCGTCTGCAAACTGCCGAATAGCCACTACTTGTGTACGCGAAAGAATAGTAGGCAACATCTGCTCGATGCTATTCGAAACCAATAAAAAGATAGTTTTTTCGGGTGGTTCTTCCAATATTTTCAAAATGGAATTTGCTGCACTCAAATTCATTAATTCGGGCAACCAAATAATCAATATTTTGTATTTTCCATCAAAAGAACTCAACATAAGTTTGTTGATAATTTTGCGACCTTCGTCCACAGGAATATTACATTGCTTATTATCTGCCAAGCCAAAAGATTTTGCCCAATCGTTGAGGCTTCCATAGCAATTTTGCCCCAAATAATTTCGCCATTCTGTTAAAAAATCATCACTAATATATCTTTTGCCACTTGTTGCGTCATCATCATCATTTTTCCCTTTTCCTTTTTGACTTGGTGGTTTTACGTTGGCAGTTGGAAAAACAAAATGCAAATCAGGGTGAATAAGTTTGTTGATACGATAGCAGGAAGGGCATTTTCCACAAGAATCTGTATCTGTTGGAGCTTCGCAATTCAAATATTTGCTATATGCCCAAGCCATTGCCAAATTAGCAGAACCTTCTTTGCCCAAAAATAATTGTGCGTGTGCAACGTGTTGTTGTTGCACAGCCCTAATTAGTGTATGCTTAATATCTTCTAAACCAATAATACTATCAAATTGCATAGTTTTGCTTTTCTTATAAAAAATATCTTATGAAAACTAAAATTTATGATTGTCAAGGTCTAAAATTTACGATTGTCAAGGTCTAAAAAGACCATTGCCAACGTAAATTTTAGACCTTGACAATGGTGAATTTATGCTTGTTTTTCTGTTTTTTGCTTAATAATTTCTATGACTGCGGGCAACAAAGAAACTAAAATAATTCCAAAAATTACTAAAGTAAAATTTTTGCGAACAGCTGGAATATTTCCAAAATAATAACCTGCTGCCAAGAATATGCTAACCCACAAAAAAGCACCAATAATATTATAGATGATAAATTTTTTGTAATTCATTGTACCAACTCCTGCGACAAAAGGTGCAAAAGTACGGACTATAGGCACAAAACGAGCAAAAATAATCATCTTTGCTCCGTGTTTGTCATAAAATGCTTGTGTTTTGAGCAAATATTCTTTCTTAATAAAACGGATATTAGTGGTAAATGCTTTTTGTCCTATGTATTTTCCCACCGCATAATTTACGGTATCTCCAAGCACCGCAGCCACAAAAAGCAACAAACCCATTAGCCAAATATTCAAGCCACTTGTAGGCAAAGCAACAATAGCACCTGTAGCAAATAGCAAAGAATCACCAGGTAAAAACGGAGTTACCACCAATCCTGTTTCCATAAAAATAATAGCAAACAAAATAATATAAGTCATTGTGCCATAATTACTTACAATTTCGGCTAAATGCTTATCCAAATGCAAAAAAATATCTATAAATTGTTTGAGTAAATCCATGTAATGTGTATAAATTTTATATTTGTAAATGAAGTTATGTACGTAGCAAGAGCTACGTACTACTATCCAATGTATTAAAATCTTTTCAAAACCATTTCCGAAACTGTTTGCCCTATAGCCAACGAGGAAGTAGCAGCAGGAGAAGGAGCATTGCCAATATTGATAATAAAACGGTCTTCGAGAATTAGAAAATCATCTATTAATCCGCCTACTCTGTCGCAGGCTTGGGCACGTATTCCTGCACCGCCTTCGATAAGGTCATTTTGTTGAATTTCTGGAATCAGTCTTTGCAATGCTTTGGTAAAAGCAGCTTTTGAAAAACTGCGATAAAATTCGCCAAATCCTGTTTTCCAATATTTAAGGGCTACTTTTTGAAAACCTCCCCAAGTCAATGTTTCTATAGTTTCGGAAAGACTAAAATCTGTCTTTTTATAGCCATCACGTCTAAATGCCAAAACGGCATTAGGGCCTGCCTCTACGCCGCCACCAATCATTTTAGTAAAATGCACCCCCAAAAATGGAAAATTTGGGTCTGGAACAGGATAAATTAAGGTCTTAACGAGATATTCTTTTTCTGGTCTTAACTTGTAATATTCTCCTCTAAACGGAATAATTTTGTAATCTATATTATCTCGATTCAGTGCAGCAATTTTGTCTGACCACAAGCCACTACAGTTGATAATGAGTTTGGTAAGATAAGTTTTTGTTTGCGTAACTACTTCCGAATTTTGGTGAAAATTGTTAATTGCTTGCACTTTTTCGCCTGTAAAAATCATTCCACCTTTTTCCTGAAATTTACGAGCATATACATTGGTTACAAGTTCATAATCAATAATTCCTGTATAAGGCACAAAAAGCCCTGCAATACCTGTTGCATGTGGCTCGTGTTCTTTAATTTCTTGGGAATTAATTTTTTTTATTTTTGTAAGTCCATTTGCCAAACCTCTTTGGTAAATATTTTCTAATGCGGGCAATTCGTGTTCTTGCGTAGCAACAATAATTTTTCCACAAAGGTCATAAGGAATATGCTCTTTTTGAGCAAATTCCAAAAGCATATCATAGCCTTTCATACAATTAATAGCCTTCAAGCTATTTGGTTTGTAATAGATTCCCGAATGAATTACACCGCTATTATTGCCTGTTTGGTGCTGTGCAAGTTTTTCTTCTTTTTCCAACACACATATTTTTAGGGACGGTTTTTGTTCCAAAGTACGCAAAGCAGTTGCCATACCAACAATTCCACCACCAATAATTACAATATCATATTCCATCTTTATTTGTTATTAAAAAACGTGCAAAGTTAGAAATATAAATGAAAAGTATTGCTTTTTGTTAAAAAAACTCCTATACAAAAAAACATTTGACTAAAAATAAGCAATGAATTGCTTTTCGTGTCTTTTTTTTGTAAACTTGTTTGTGGACTATATAATGTAACATAGCCTTTAGGCTGTAGGTAATGTGTGGCTATGCTGGAATCATTTATCTTTATTTTCAACAAATCACAAGCTAAAGCGTATATTACAAGCAATGTAGATAAGTTACTTGTCTTAATGAAATGTTAATTCTCAATAAATCCAACTAAAAACTTGTAAATTACGTAAATTAGGATTAAAATTTGAGAATATTTATTTTATCATTTGCAAACAGCTAAAACTTATATTTAGACAAAACTATGAGAAGGAATTTTATCTTTTTGGCATTGCTATTTATAGTATGTTATGCCTTTTCTTTGCCAAGCCTTGCACAAGGCAATCAAGAGGAACTTGCTTTACAGGCATTTATTAAGGCAGAAAATATGCGTCGTACCAAACGATATATTGAGGCTTTGTTTGAATATGATAAAGCTATTGTTGGAGACCCCAAAAATTTTAAATTTGTTTTCTCGAAAGGACAATGTTATTTTATGTTGCGTGATGCTGATAATACCATTAGTACACTAAAAAAAACCGTAGAAATCAAAAAAGATTTTATTCCTGCTTATACCTTGATGGCACAATGTTACAAAGCCCAAAAAAAATATGAGGACTTGGTCAAGGCATTAGACAATGCTTTTCAATACGAAACTGATGTGCAAAAAAAACTAAAATATAAACTTACCATTCTTAATACGCTGGTGCGAAATGGCGAATATGCAAAAGCCAAATTACATTTGGCAGATGCCAAAAAGTTAAGTTCTTCAGACCCTGATATTCTGTTTTATGAGGCTAAGTCAAGTAATGAATTGGGAGATTATGCAAGTGCCAAACAAGCTATGCTCACTGCCACCCGCCAACTTACAAGCAAAGAACCAAAATATGTTTCTCGTTTTTATTATGAATTAGGCTATTCTTTGTATAAATTAGGGAGTTATGATTTGGCTTTTGAGGCTTGGCAGAATGCAAATTATGGCTATTACAAAAACTTGATTGGCAAATTTGACCCAAAAAACTATTATTCCACCGCACAAGCCTATTATAAAGTCTATGAATATGGACAAGCAAAGGAATATTTGCAACTTACCCTAAAAATGCAACACAATTTTGCACAAGCACATATCTTGATGGCAGAAATTTCGAAAAAAGAGAACAATCGTCATGACGAGGCATTGGTACATTATTTGGAAGCCGTAAAAAATGAACAAAATTCTAATACATTGTACGAAATGTATAAAAATATTACACAAGGCGAAATGGACGCAGGCAAATTTGGCGATGCTATTACGTATGCAAAAGAAGCCTTAAAAATAAAGCCAACAGATTATAACATGATGTTTTTGCAAGCTATGGCATATTATCGTCTAAAAAATTACCAAGAATCGGTGCATATTCTCGAAAGTATTACTATTATTGCAGGCTTAGATTTTGAATCCCGTGCCATGTATTATTTTGCTTTGGCAACCGTAAGAAAAGCAATGGGGCAGATAGACAAAGCAAAAGATGCCTTCAAAAAAGCAGATTATGGTACTTTTTCGAGGGCTGCACAAATGGAATGGGACAAAATTTCACCCAAAAAACCAGAAGAAGAAAAATCACAAGTCGAAGAACAATTTGATATTGGTAAAGAGGCAGAAACAAGTAACACAGGAGGATAAAAGATTGTTTTTAAAAGATATGTTTGTTATACGTAAATTATTCTTTTATTTTTGTAGGAAAAACTTACATTAAAAGTTATTATTACATTTTTTTCAAAATCAAATACACTATTCATCAAACAATGTCTGAATCTCCTATTTTTCACTCTAAAATTTTGCTTTTCGGCGAATATAGTATCATTTTGCATTCTATGGGTTTGGCGGTTTCGTATCCCCTTTTTGAAGGAAAATTGCTTATCAAACACATTACAGATAGTTCTCGGCGAATTCAACAATCTAATAATGAGCTAAAAGCATTTTCGCAATACATAAAATTCCGTTTGCAACACAACGAATTAGAAGTAGATTTTGATGTCAAATCTTTGGAATTTGATATTGCACAAGGCTTATTTTTCCAATCTAATATTCCTCAGGGTTTTGGTGTAGGTAGTTCGGGTGCATTAACCGCAAGCCTTTATGAAAGATATGTATATCCTAAACCTATTATAGCTTCGCCTCGCAAATATAAAGATATTGCTTTGCCAAATAGCGAAGATGTATTGCAACTAAAAAAAGTTTTTGGGCAGTTAGAATCTCATTTTCATGGCTCAAGTTCGGGTATTGACCCCTTGATTTGCTATCTAAATACGCCAATTCTTATCAAATCTAAAACACAAATGGAATTGCCCGAAATGCCAAAATTTAGTGGCAAAAATGGAGCAGTTTTTTTATTAAACACAGGCAGACCTCGCAAAACAGAGCCTTTGGTAAATTTGTTTTTAGAAAAATGTAAGCAAAAAGAATTTGCAGATTTGTGTAAAAATGAATTAATGGTATATAATGATAATTGCATAAATTCATTTATAGCCAATGATATGCCTACGTTATTTGATAATTTAAAATTATTATCGGCTTTTCAATTACAACATCTCGAAAATATGATTCCTACTTTGTATCGTGATATTTGGCGAAAAGGATTGGAAACAGACCGTTATTATTTGAAATTGTGTGGTGCTGGTGGTGGTGGTTTTATTTTGGGCTTTACGCGTGAGATGGAATATTTGCTAAAAGATTTGGACGGTTATCAATTAAGAGTTGTGTATAAATTGTAAACAGTTCTTTGTAGATTTATCTTTTTGAACTATACTATAAACGGATAGGATTACCGAATTTTGTACCGCAGCCTTTAGGCTGCAAGGTCTTTGCAAATACCCTACAGCCTAAAGGCTGCGGTACAATTTTCTTGCCTTTGGCAACAAAATAATTTTCGGTAATCCTATCCGTTTATAGTATAAAAACCAAACTTTCCAAGTCTGAAAGACTTGGAAAGTTTTAATAACTTGGAAGGTTTTAAAGACTTATACTAAAAATTAATTGGTTTTATCCAAAGATGTCATCTTTTTTTCAAAGATGACATCTTTATATTCTGTTTTTTATAAAATTATTTTAGTTTTAGTATAATTTAGTCATTATCCAAAACTTTGCTCAATACAAAACTACTAAACGAAATTACCAAACTAAAAATAAAGCCCATTTTGATGCTATTTATTTGAAAACCCTCTACAAAATAATCTGTAGCAAACAACATCATGGCATTAATTACCAATAAAAACAAGCCTAAAGTTACAACAGTAATTGGAAAAGCAAATATTTTGAGGATTGGCTTTACAAAAGTGTTGAGCAAAGACAAGACAACAGCAGCAATAAATGCCGATTGGTAATCAGTAACACTCACTTCAGGAATGTATTTTGCACCAATAAAAATAACGGCTGCAGTTAATAAAAGCCGAATCAATAAATTTATCATGGTATTTAAGTAGGTTTTATAAAATATGTGGTTAAATTTTTAGTATAACTTTTGTAACGGTATTGCATTTATAATTTTGCACCAAATGCCAAATCTCCTGCATCTCCTAATCCTGGCACAATATAAAACTTGTCATTCAATTCCTTATCTACTGCACCCACCCAAAGCTCGTGTTTTGGCAATTCTTTTTCTACATAATTTACTCCTGTTTGGCTGGCAATTACACAGGCAAC
>JBIKRY010000306.1:0-5512 GCA_044348925.1 Bernardetiaceae bacterium | reverse complement strand
CGAAATATTTATAGCAGTGCCTTTTTCCATTCCTCCAAGTGCCGTAGGCACGACATATTTCGTGCCTACGGCACTTGGAGGGAGTTGCTGCTATTTTTACTATAAATATTTCGTGCCTAACGTCACTTAAAAAATTTATAATTATCTGATAATCAATTAATTATAAATTTTATATTTTTATTTTCTTAGCCGAACAGCATTGAACTTTAGTCTGTGATACATTTATTTTTTCCAATTACTTAAACTGCATGAACTTTACATGATAAACATAAAAAGTTAAATGCCTACCTATTTTTAGTTTAGCAATTAGAATGAAACCACAATATAGGAATTTTAAACTAAATAAAATTTATTTTATCAAATAAAAAGTGTATTTAGATAACTATAACTAAGTAAGTGAACAAAATTAAGGTTATGTTTAAATTAACACATTCGCCTAAAGGCAAATATACTTTTTTTTGTTTTATTACTTATGATAAATTTCTACATACACTTTTTACTTATTTACAAATTATCATTTTCCCCAACTATTTTAATATATTCACCAGAAATAGCTCTTGCAGTCATCATTCCTGACATTACACAACATTCGATACAACCATAATTAAAGTTGGTTTGTGTCCAATCTCCTGTGATGTACAAATTAGAAAAGCCTGTTTGGTCTGTTTTTATTCGATACACAGAGCTATTTACATTTGTTAAAGTGTATCTTTCATTTGGGTCAATATTTGCACGCCAATATTGGCTTGTAAGACGTTTTTCGCCTTCTTGATTTTTAAGGTCAATCATCACATTCCAATCTATTGTTCCATCAGATTTCTGCAAATTTGGAAATAGCACAGGAATATCTTTCTTTACATAGTTTGCAAAACCAATTCCAACTCTTGCTTCTTCTTGTGCAGGAAACTTATGGTCTGTAGATGGTGGAATAACAGGAGCATCTTGCAACACGCCACAATAATAAGCAATATTTTTGGGTTCATAGCCTTCTGGGAAATCTTCTTTATCTATGACCTGACTCATATCTGCCCATGTATCTACAGGCTCTACAAAAGACGTCATTACAGGACTTTTTTCTGTCCAACCCAAGTCTTTCAAATCTTTATCTAACCAAAGTTGATATGCTTGTGTTTGTGTAGTATGAAGATTTTTTACCATATTTTGCCACTGTGTACTTGTTGCCAACAATTCTGATGCAATATGTGGAATAGTTGCAATAGGAGTTCCAAAAATTACTATATCAAAATCTTTACCAACTTCTAAATCTATTTCTTCTACCCCCTGCCAAGGTGTCCAAAAAGATTCAAGATTTATATTTTTTTCTTGTAATTCTTTTCCTTGCACAAGTTGGTCAAAATTGGGTTTGGAAGGCCAACAAGGCAAATCTTTGACATTTACAAATGGATTGTATGGTTTGTTGTCAATCGTAGTAGCTTGAATCTGTACTTTAATTTTTTCTATTTGTTTTTTATCAGCACTTAAGCCTAAATTTTTTACTTTATGAAAAAATTTGAAGGTAATACCACCTTCGGTTTCTGTTGGCGGATATAATCCAAATAATTCGTGAATAGGAGTAAAGATAGTATCTCCCATTCCAGCCTGCATTTTCCACATAAAAGCACCTTTATATGCCAAGCCCAAACGGATAATAATACGCAAGGCATTTCCTGTTTCATAACTTGGCTTGCTAATGTCCCCATTTTCATAGGCAAATCCTACATCATACAAAGCTGTAATTAAGGCAGAATTAACCGTAATGTCTGCTGCTCCATTTTGACGAAGCCAATCTCTATACTCTATATTATTTAGACTATCTAATCCCTTTTCAAAAACATTTGCCCTTAATAAACCTTCTATCGAAGTAAGTGTCAAATCTACCAGAATAAAAAGTCTGCGTAATTTAGTGTCTGTATAAATTAGATTACCTATTTTATTTTTAATCCAATCCCAAAATTTATCTACCAAAAGCAATAAATGGCGAAATGGCAAGCTACGAGAATTATAAATGAGATGTTGATGTTCTCCTATTTCATCTATAATGGTTTGTAATAAATTTTCCCCCTCATTAAAAGCTATTTCGTCTATTTCTTCCTTAATTTCTTCTTTTACTTTATGAATCGCAGTATGCAATAAATGTGATAAAAAACCTTTTTGTGGAGTAGTAGTTTTACTGCTTGCGGTTTTGTGTCGTGTTGTAGTCAAAATATATGCTTCATGTTCTTTAAAATGTTGCAATAACAATTCTAAAGCCATTTTTATATATTGCCATAGTGGTAAAAATTCTTTATCTCCGCCTGGTTCCATATCATTGGTAGGAAAATCTAAACCCCAAATTTCCCATTGATTTTTGATATTTTCCATAATTGGAATATAACTATGCGGTTTGAAAGCATCATCAAAGTTTTGGATTGGTGAATTGCCTAATGGAGCATTGGCATACACATCTTTGATAAGATTAAAAGCATTGGTATAGAACCCAAACCAAATGTGCAAACCATGTTCCTCTATTCTTTGACCAATTTGGGCATTTCTGCCACTTGCCCCTTTGCCACCAATACGCCAACCCATTTGATAAATGGTAATGTCATATTTTTGTCGCCAATCTGTTGTTTTGGTAAGTGTGTAAACAGATGATAATGCAGACATACCACCACCAATTACTGCTATTTTTTTTCTTTTTTGTGTCATAAATTAAGAGTGTATTTGAAGATGAAAAAGATAATAGGAAGTAAAACATTGCTTATATAATATTAGGCTTTCCAAAGTTCTTTGCCTAATTCCAAAGTAAAATCTATATTTACCCAAAAAGAAACCTTTGATTTTTGTCCAGATGTAATTCCCAAGTCTGCAGTAAGTGGAAAACTATCCATCTGTGCTATTTTTAGTTCATAATGGTTAAATAGTAATCCTCCACTATGAAAGGCATTTACTTTAAAAGGAGATTCTGTTAGGGCTTGATAGCAGGCAGTTGTTCCATCAGACACGCCACGAAACTGTTTTAACATCACCGATGGCAAAGTTGCTGTAGCCAAATCTTGTAATTCATTCCAGCAAAAACGAATATCTAATTTTTTTAAAAGTTGCTCACCACCTGTAAGCAAAGACGATAAATCGTGCAAAGCTTCAGAGCCATTTTTCCACGTTTTTTGAACATTTGTTGCAATATTATTCGTCTGTCCGCGTTGAACAACAAATAACGGGTATTCTTGGAATAAACTATCGGGACTAAAAGTTTTAAATCCAGAAGTAGAAGCACGAAAATAGTTTGCACTTTTGGGGTCTGTTGGAATAGCAAATGTTCCTAATGTTTTAGGAATACCATAAATTTCTCGACCAGCTACAGTTGTTAAAATATTATTGACAAAAATATAAGGAATAATCCAAACCAAACGGTTTGCTTTCCAAGTATTGCCAACCTTCACAGATTCTAAAGCCAAAACCCATAAAACTAATTCTTCTTCCACCGTATAACCTAATTTAGCACCTTGTGGGTCTAAAGAAACGGCTTTGGGAGTGGTAGCAAAGGTTGCCAAAACATCATCTGTTAAGATAGTATAACGTCTTTTGCTTTGCTCGGAGGGGAAATTTAATCGTTGGTCTAACAAGTTTTGAAGCTTGACTTTGTCTCCATCAAATAAAAAACCATACATAAGAGAATTAAGTAATTTGAATGGGGGTGGCATAACGATTTGTCCTCCATATTCTATGTAATTTGCCATTATATTAAAAGTTAAATGATTTTATTAGAAAAATATATGTAAATATCAATAAAATGCACTACGCAAAAATTTTATCAAGTATAATTATTTTAGTTTTTATATAAAAATTGTAAACAAAACTTTAAGCAAAAAAGTATGCAGAGAGTGGCAATAAAACAAGTACATGTAAGGGAACTAAAATTTGCACAAAATAGCAATAAAATAGTAGAATACAAATAAAAGATAGTTTTTCCTTAAAACTACTTTATAGGTAAATGCGGTAGGATAAGCAAAGCTAAATTACAATAAATTGATTATCAATTATTTATAAAAAGTAATTTTTTTATTTTTTCGCATTACTTATATAGTTAAAAATATAAGAAAATAGCTAAATTTTGCTACAAAAATCATAAAAATAATTACCAAACCATAAAAAATTACTTACTTGCAAAAATTTATAAGATATTTTATTTTGATTAACCATTAAAACAACTTTCTATTTTTATAGTTTATAGGAAAATAGCTTAAACAGATGAAAAAAATTGCAGTAATTGGTTCAGGTACAATGGGTAATGGTATTGCCCATGTGTTTGCACAAAACGGATTTACCGTTTCTTTGATTGATATTTCGGCAGAGGCTTTGCAAAAAGCAATGCTTACAATTTCTCAAAATCTTGACCGTCAAGTAAAAAAAGGCACCATTTCGGAGCAAGACAAAAATACTACCTTACAAAATATTAGCACTTATACCGATATGGCGGCTGGAGTTGCAGATATTTCGTTGGTAGTAGAAGCAGCAACGGAAAACTTTGAGCTAAAAAGTAAAATCTTTGCTCAATTAGATGCACTCTGCCCAGCACATACAATTTTGGCAAGCAATACTTCCTCTATTTCTATCACAAGTATTGCAGCAGTAACCAAAAGACCAGAACAAGTAATTGGTATGCACTTTATGAACCCTGTACCTGTAATGAAATTAGTAGAAGTTATTAGAGGTTATGCAACTACAGATGCTATTACAGATACCATTATGCAAATTTCTAAACAATTGGGCAAAATTCCTGTCGAAGTCAATGATTACCCAGGGTTTATCTCCAATCGTATTCTTATGCCAATGATAAATGAAGCTATTTGTGCATTATACGAAGGCGTTGCAGGCGTAGAAGAAATAGATTCTGTAATGAAATTAGGTATGGCACACCCTATGGGGCCTTTGCAATTAGCAGATTTTATTGGCTTAGATGTTTGTAAATATATTCTTGATGTCTTGTATAAAGGTTTTGGAAACCCTAAATATGCAGCCTGCCCATTATTGGTAAATATGGTTAGTGCCAAAAATTTGGGCGTAAAATCAGGCAAAGGTTTTTATACCTATCAAGGCAAAGAAATGTCGGTATCAGAAAGATTCAAAAAAATAGAAAGGAATTTAGAAACGGTATAATTTATTTGTAGTACGTAGCTCCTGCTACGTACTTTTTTGTGATAAAACATAGTTTTCATAACAAAACTACACATACTTAGCTAACTTGGAATAGAGTTACAAAATTAGATTTTTTACTCCGTAGTTATCATACTACACAAGTTACATTAAAAAAAATAGTATAATTTAACAATATGAGTGCCATTTTTAAACTTTCCAAGTCTTAAAGACTTGGAAAGTCTTGATTATCAATTAGTTACATAACTTGCAGCAATTCCCACTTTGGCAATTCAATGGTCAATTTTTGATATTTCTATGATTTAAAGCAAGTTAATATTTTATGTCCAAAAGTTTTATCCCTAAAAAAGCCCTTATTTTATAGCAGAACTATATT
>JBIKRY010000305.1:0-5549 GCA_044348925.1 Bernardetiaceae bacterium | reverse complement strand
TCCAAACAATTTGCAAAAAAAAATTAAATCTTTTTTTAATTCATTTTCCCTCTCGTTTAAGGACTGCAAAGGTAGTAAACTTTTCTTAAACTCCAAACAATTTGTAAAAAAAAAATTAAATCTTTTTTTAATTCTCTTTTCCTTTCGTTTAAGGAATGCAAAGGTAGTAAACTTTTTTTAATCTCCAAACAATTTGCAAAAAAAAATTAAATCTTTTTTAATTCTCTTTTTTCCTTTCGTTTAAGGAATGCAAAGGTAGTAAACTTTTTTAACCTCCAAACAATTTGCAAAAAAAAATTAAATATTTTTTAATTCTCTTTTCCTTTCGTTTAAGGACTGCAAAGGTAGTAAACTTTTTTTAACCTCCAAACAATTTGCAAAAAAAAAAATTAAATATTTTTTAATTCCCTTTTCCTTTCGTTTAAGGAATGCAAAGGTAACTAACTTTTTTTAATCTCCAAACAATTTGCAAAAAAAAATAAATCTTTTTTTTAATTCTCTTTTCCTTTCTTTTAAGGACTGCAAAGGTAACTAACTTTTTTTAACCTCCAAACTAAAAATAGAAAGCAACTCTATGCTCTTTTATTGGTATTTTAAATATTATGTTATTTGTGTGGTATTGTATCTATCTACTTACCTATATATTAGGTAGGTAGATAGATGATGGAATTATTTTTCTACAAGCCCATCAGATAACCATTTTTTGATAGTATTAATTTGTGCATCGGACATTTTATTTCCGCCTTGTGGCATAAATCCAGCTTGATTACTTGCTAATTGTATGCGAGATAAGATAAGATTTATCCTACTTTTTGAAACTGTATAAGCAGCTAATTCTGCATGACAGTTGATACAACCATTATTCGCTAAAATAGTTTTTACATCTCCTTCAAAAGTAGTTTTGCTTGTAGATAGAGGATTTACTGTAATAGTAAAAGCATTTTGAAAAACTACAGCATTTGCTACACCATTGTTGGCGGTAATAGTTGCGATATAATTTCCTGCTACTACAGTTGTAGCTACAGAAATCATACCTGTATTATTATTGATAGTAATGCCATTATTACTTGGGTTCGTAGTTATGCTGTAGGTAATTGGGCTTGTGCCTTTGATAGTTGGGATAGTTGAATTTCCACCAATACCTTGTGTAAGCACCAAATTATTGGGCGAATATGCCAAAGCCGATGGGGCAACTCCTGCTGGTGTTGCTGGCTTTACAACAACGGTATAAATATCTGTGAATGTTTTTGTGCCTACTGCATTTTTTACGAATACAGTGATTTTATAGGTATTTTCGGGGAGATTTGCAGGTATGGTAATTATTCCATCATTACTGATAGTCAAACCATTTGTGATAGGGCTTGTGGTCAATGAAAAGGTAAAGGGTGCGTCACCTTGTAGGGTTGGTTTGACAGATGTTGCAGCTTGCCCTGCCACTATTTCTAAAATTTGTGGGCTATAAGTCAATGCAGAGGGCAAAGCTATTATAGGTACAACAGGCGTTGGAGTATTAACTATATCATGTTTACAACTTTGCAAAGCAATGAATACCGTCAGAAGAAATAAAATACGATTTTTCATATAAAAAAATTAAAGTTTGGAATAATAAAGTATGTTGCAATATACAAAATATAGTAGGAAGGCTAAAAGTATCTACAATTTTAAATCTATTTTTTAGAAATTTTACCCTATTTAGCTACAAATAGGGTAAAAAAACAGATAGAATAAATCTTTTTTTTTAAAAAGTTCCTAAAAATTTGTGTTTTTTATAAAATACCTTATTATTGCATAAGAAATCTTAGTAATTCATATTGACAAAAATTTTATTCAAAACCATATAACAATTAACCAAAATGGCAGTAAAAAAAGTAGGTATTCTATTTGGACAAGAAAACTCATTTCCACAAGCATTTGTAGATAGAGTTAATCAAAAAAATGATTCGGGAGTTGTAGCAGAATTTGTTACGATTGATAAGGTAGAACAAGGAGAACCAACGGAATATGCTGTAATCATTGACCGTATTTCGCAAGATGTTCCTTTTTACAAAGCATATTTAAAAAATGCAGCTTTGAATGGAACTGCAGTAATCAACAATCCATTTTGGTGGAGTGCCGATGAAAAATTTTTTAATAACTGTTTAGCTACCAAACTTGGTGTTCCTGTACCAAAAACAATGTTATTGCCTTCACATATTATGCCTGATGATACAAACGAAAAATCTTTTCGCAATTTGTTTGGGCATTTTCAATGGGAGGAAGTATTAGGCAAAGTTGGTTTTCCAGCTTATATGAAACCGCATTCAGGTGGCGGTTGGAAAAGTGTCTATAAATTAGATGATAAACATGCCTTCAATGCGAAACACCCAGAAACAGGGCAGTTGGTTATGTTATTTCAAGAGTCTATCGACTTTACAGATTATTTCCGTTGCTATTGTTTGAATCGTGAGTTAATTCATATTATGCCTTATGAGCCACGCAACCCACATCATTTGCGTTATGCTACTGAAATGAAAACAACAGGAAAAGCAGGCGAAAAACTAATGAAAGAAATGACAAAACATATTTTGGCATTAAATAAAGCATTAGGTTATGATTTTAATACAGTAGAATTTGCAGTACGTGATGGTATTCCTTATGCTATTGATTTTTGTAATCCTGCACCAGATGCAGATATCAACTCTGTAGGACAGGCAAACTTTGATTGGATAGTAGAAAATGCTGCAAATATGGCTATTAAACGTGCAAAACAACACAAAGCAGGACAAAGTAACGTAACTTGGGGAGAATTTGTAAGTATGGGAGTAAATGGTGCTGTGCCAGCCTTGCCTACAAAAAGCTCAAAATCTGACGAAGGCGTAGAAACAGAAGGTGCTACCAAAAAAGCAACTACTACCAAAAAGAAAAAAGCAGAGTAATTTGCTAACTTTGCTTCAGTAAACTATTACAAAATGTCTATATTGTATGTGATACAGTATAGATATTTTTTTAAGAAATATATTTATTTGGAGATGGATAAGTTTAAAAAAAGTATAGAGGAATTATTCTGTAAAATAACTGCTAATTATTTATTTCGTTCAATGGTATAAGTTACTAAATTTCGGAGAGAAGTTTTGTAGGCAGAAGTCGGAAAATCATCTAACATAGCCAAAGCTTCTGTATAATAGGTATTCATTTTTGCAATGGCATATTCTATTCCGCCACTTGTTCGTACTATTTCTATTACTTCTTTTACTTTTTTAGGATTTTCACTTTCATTTTTTACTATGTTAATAATTTTCTTTTTGGAATTACTATCTATATTATTGAGTGTATAAATTAATGGCAATGTCATTTTTTTTTCTTTAATATCAATTCCCAAAGGCTTGCCAATTTCGGCAGTTCCATAATCAAATAAATCATCTTTAATTTGAAAAGCAATTCCTATTTTTTCCCCAAAATCTAACATCTTTTTTACAGTCATTTCATCTGCACCCGAAGACGAAGCCCCAACTCCACAACAAGAAGCTATTAAGGTAGCTGTTTTTTGCCTAATAATTTCTAAATAAACTGTTTCGGTAATATCCAAAGACCTTGCTTTTTCGATTTGCAATAATTCTCCTTCACTCATTTCACGCACTGCTTGCGACACAATTCGCAAAGATTCAAAATCTCCATTGTCAATCGCCAACAAAAGCCCACGTGAAAGCAAATAATCTCCTACCAAAACTGCTACTTTATTTTTCCACAAAGCATTTATCGAGAAAAAACCACGTCTATAATCAGATTCATCTACCACATCATCATGTACCAGCGTAGCCGTATGCAAAAGTTCAATCAGTGCAGCACCTCGATAAGTAGATTCTGAAATAGTGCCACAAGTGCCAGCCACCAAAAACACAAACATAGGTCGCATTTGTTTGCCTTTACTTTTGACGATATACGTCATTATTTTGTCTAACAATAATACTTTTGTACGTACAGAAGCCTTGAATTTTTTTTCAAAGGCAAGCATTTCCACAGCAATTGGTTGTTGAATATCTTGTATATCGAGTTTCATTAACAATATTTGGTTAGTAAGCAAATAACCTTTCCAAATTATAATATAGTTTGGAAAGGTTATGAAATAAAATATTTAAACTCCTATTGGTTCCTCTACTAATACAGTTTGTAGAGCCTTTTCTATTTTATTGGTAAGTTCTGTTACTTGTTCGTCTGTCCAAGCTACTTTTACTACCAGAGATATTAAACGACTCATTAAGTTATCTGTAATTGGCAAATCTAAATTATTATAATCTTGCGGAGAACCCAACAAATGAATGGTCATTTTGGCAGGTGATTTTAGGTTTTTTAAATGTTCCCAATTTTTAATATAATGGTAATTGTTGTCATACCAATATTGTATGCCTGTAATATTTGCAATCCCTTCGGCTTTTAATGCTGCTACCACTTTGCGTGCTGTAGTTTCGTTAGGCAAGAAAAAATCCATAAATGTAGCTGCATCTCCATTTGGGTCTGGAATATGGCGGAAAGTTACTTGTGAAAATTTTGCTAAACTTGCTTGCATAGCTTTTTTGTGCTTGCGTTGTTGTTGCAAAATGTAATCTATTTTGCGAATTTGTGCCAAACCAATAGCCGAATTTATTTCACCAATTCTATAATTAAATCCTATAATTGGGTGGTTTTCCATACCACGATTGTCGCCAACGTGGTCATGTCCATGGTCAGAAAATTGGTCTGCCAAATGGTAAATATCTTTGTCATTAGTAATTACTGCACCACCTTCTCCACAAGTAATAATTTTGAAAAAGTCAAAAGAAAAGCAACCAATTTTGGCTAATGTACCTGCTGCTTTGCCTTGATAACTTGCCCCTAATGCTTGTGCAGTATCCTCGATAAGTTCCAAATTATTTTCTTTACAAAAATCTATAATTTCTGCAATACGTGCCATCGAGCCACACATGTGTACCACTACCACAGCTTTTGTTTTTGGGCTAACTGCTTTCCGTATTCCGTCCACACTCAAGCATAAACTATCGTCTATTTCTGCAAAAACAGGCAAAGCACCCGCCAAAAGTACGCCTTCTACCGTTGCAATATAGGTAAAAGCAGGCACAATTACCTCATCTCCAGCACCAATTCCCATAGCTGCCATTGCAATAGCAACCGCAGTCGAGCCACTCGAACAAGCATGGGCATAATTTACCTTATTAAATTTGGCAAGTTCCGCCTCAAATTCCCTCGATTTCCAATGCCCATTACGTTGAGCATCATGATTATATCTAAACAACACACCTGAATCAAGTACGTCAAGTACCTCTTTGCGTTCTTCTGCACCAAATAATTCTGAACCTGGCATAATATATACGTTTTAAAAATGTATAAAGAATATAAATTGCACAAAAGTAAGGTATTTTGTTGGAAACACAATAGATTAGCTATATTCTTTAGGTTTTCCGCATCAAAATTTAGGTCAATAATTTTTTGAGGTATTCATTATCTTTGTGTGCCTTTTTTCGTTTTCTCTTTATACTAATCTTTTCAGGTAATTTTTTGAGCATTAGCAATGCCCA
>JBIKRY010000304.1:0-5556 GCA_044348925.1 Bernardetiaceae bacterium | reverse complement strand
CTATATACATACGAAGTACAATTTATAACAAAGCTAATAATTCTTTTTTTTATTCAAAATTACATTACTTAAATAAAAGGTAAAAAATATAATGGAATAAAAAAATACCTACCAAATCTTAAAGATTGGGTAGGTATAAAAAACTATGTGTCTAACTATTAGTAACAATATCATTATTATCTTCTTTTACATCACTAAAAATTATACTTGATATTTCATTCAACTTCTTTTTAAGCAATTTATTTTCATTTTCAATAAATTGCATAGTTGCAAACTCTTCTTTTAATCTTAAATTTTCAACTTTAAGTTCCGTATTATCTTTTTGCGATAGTTCAAGTTCATTAATTTGGGATTTTAATTGTGTTACTTCTTTCTTTAATTCTACTGTTTCTTTGTATAAATCGTAATTCAACCAAGTTTTATAATTGGAAAGAGTTAATAATAAGTGTATAACTGCCTCAAGAGAATTTTCTACTCTTGGTACTATTTGTATTTTCCCGTCTGTATCTATAATTTCTAAATTTTCAATATATTTTGTAACTATTGACCAAGCTGCAAAAGTTTGGAATTTTGAGGCTGTTTTCCAACCATTTATTTCAATACAAGCCCGATTTAATTTATTATCATAGACTTCATAAATAAAACCATAATTAACAGTATTATATCCTCCTTGTGTTTCATACTCTATTCTTTTTACAATATACAAGTATAAGCTTGTATTATTTTTTGAAAATTCTTGTTCTTCAATAGAAACAACTTGATATTTGATTTCATCTTTGTAAATTCCGTAGTACATATAAGTAGTTTTGAGTAAAGTTAATATTTTTCAATTTTATAAAAACAACTTTCCAAAAGTTTAATTTACAATGATTTTTTTTTGGAAATTGCTATTACTTATTTCAAAGTTATTCTTCTTTTCCTTTATAAAAATCGTGTCCTCTATCTAAAAAGACAATGTAAAAAACATTACCATCAAGAAAACCAGCAACTCTTGGGGCTACACCACCTATTCTTTTTATAGCTCCCCATACTGCCTTATCTGGTAATGGAAATGGCGGTTCTTTAAAGTTAGAATCTTTCTCAAATTTAAAATTAGGGTAAACCCCAAAAGACGATTTAGTTCTGCGATTACCTCCATCTTTTGCTTGTTGTGGTGTTGATTTAGACAAATCAACTAATTTTTGACAGAAATCAACTAATAAACTTTGTTTCTTGGTTTTATCCTTATCAAACTCATTAATAATTTTATTTGTTTTTTCAATAAATTCCTCAAATAATAACTTTATATATAATTCTTCGGTTTGAGGAATATCTTTTTGATAGGCATTTATAATACTTCTTAATTCTTTTAAGAGAGAAGATAAATTGTCTAATTCCCACTCTGTAAAATTTTGTCCACAACCATCAGGGGCTATTTGTGTACCGAAATATTTAAAACTAAATACTAATTCTTTTTCTTGAAAAGGGTTTTTTAGTTCTTTTTTGCCTACTTTATTCTCTCTATTCTGCATAAATAAAGTCGTTTAAAAATTTCTGAATATCTCCCAAATAAGGAATAGCACCGTATTTTCCTTCTAAATATCCTTTTTCAAAAGAAATTTCATTGGAAGCCCAAATAGCATCTTTAAATTCGACCAAAGAATATAAATCAGTAGCACCTGTTTCATTGTTTTTTTCGGCAAACCAAACTTGGTCACGCCTAAAAATAGTGCCTGTTAATAAATTTGTATCGTGAACAGCACAAATTAATTGACCTTGTTGGTTAGCCTTTGTATGAAAAATTTTAATTAATTCTTGTATAATTAAAGTGTGCAAACTCGAATCCAATTCATCAATAATTAAGACTTTACCTTTTTCAATGGCTTCTATCCAAATGCCAAAAAGTGAAAATAATTTTTGTGTACCAACAGACTGCGTAATAAATCCTAAAATAGTTTCTGAAACGTGATTATTAAAATTATCTAATTTATTATGTGTCAATTTGATATTAACAACTTTTCTTTCTTTTTTATCTTTTTCAAATGACTGCATTTTATCTTGCACATGTTTCAATGAATTTAAAACTCCTCTAAATTCTTCTATTAATTCTTTTGGGAATTTACTTGACAACAAACTTTCTAATAAAGTATCTTCATTTTTAACTAATCCTATTTTATCATCTTCTTGTATATCAATATTAGAAAAACCAATTTTTACATTTTGGAAAAAATGTGTTAATTTTTGGCGAAATTCAGGCTCGTGTAAAAATTTATGAATAGTAACTTGGCGAGCATTTTTTAAACTTTGCTCATCTGACGAATTTATCAAGTTTATATTTATGCGAAACCAATTTTGTATTTTCTGTGAAATATCTCCATTAAATTGGGCAAGGGCAGATAAAAATAAAGAGTTTTTACGAGTAGCTTTTTGGAAGTCTTTATTCTTAAATTCACCTTTGGCTTTCGGTTCTACTCCATTTTCTACGGTTCTTGTAAATAGTTTAGTCTCTGTTTTTGCTTCTTTTTCAAAGGAATATAGCCATTCTTTATGTACTATTTCGCTATTTAATTCAAAACCATAACGGAATTGTGTATTTTCAATAACAAATATCATTTCAAAATATGAAGGTAAACTTTCTGTTTCTGTGCTTAATAAAAATGGAACTATGCCTTTTATTTCTTCATCTGGTTTTTGTTCATTGTAAGAACTTAAAATAAAATTTCTAAAAAAGCCTAATGCCTTAATAAAATTACTTTTTCCGCTGTTATTGGCTCCATAAAAAATACTACTTTTTAATAATTTAGCTTGTTTGGGGCTATAAAATATATTTTCAAGTTCATTTTTTTGCCCTTCGTGTTGGGTCATAGCTTTTGTACCCATCATACTAAAAGTTTGTGGCTCTTTGAAAGATAAAAAATTACCAACTGTAAATTCTATTAGCATAATAATTAATTTTGAGTAAAGTTAATATTTTCAACAAAAAAAACTTTCCAAAAGCCTAAAACTTTTGGAAAGTCGTTACTCCTTACTTCTTCACATTCATCACCACTTCTTTTTTCATCAAATCTTGTTTTTTCAACATCTCTGCATCAGAAATCCATCTTTTGCCACCGTGCAAACTTGGGGCAATAACTAAGGAAACGATAGACATTAATTTAATCAAAATATTCATTGAAGGACCCGAAGTATCTTTGAAAGGGTCACCAACTGTATCACCTGTTACAGATGCTTTGTGTGGTTCAGATTTTTTATAATAAACCACGCCTTTAATTGTTACGCCTTTTTCAAATGATTTTTTAGCATTATCCCAAGCACCACCTGCGTTTGACTGGAACATTGCCATTAACACACCCGAAACCGTAACACCTGCTAACGTACCTCCCAAAACCTCTGCACCAAACGCAAAACCTACAATAATTGGCGTAATTAAAGCAATAGCACCAGGTAAAATCATTTCACGAATAGCTGCTTTTGTTGAAATTTCCACACATTTTTCATATTCTGGTTTGCCTGTTCCTTCCATAATACCTTTAATTTCTCTGAATTGGCGACGAACTTCTTCCACCATATCCATCGCTGCTTTTCCTACTGCGTCAATAGCCAAAGCCGAAAACACAAAAGGTATCATTCCACCAACAAATAAACCTGCTAAAACTCGTGGATTTGAGATGTCAATAGACGTAATTCCTGCTGTTCCCATAAAAGCTGCAAACAAAGCCAAAGAAGTTAAAGCTGCCGAAGCAATAGCAAAACCTTTTCCAATAGCTGCCGTTGTGTTACCTACTGCATCTAAAATGTCTGTTTTCTCACGCACTTCTTTTGGCAAATCTGACATTTCTGCAATACCTCCTGCGTTATCTGCAATAGGTCCAAAAGCATCAATAGCTAATTGCATTGCCGTTGTTGCCATCATGCCTGCTGCTGCAATAGCAACGCCATATAAACCTGCTGCTTGATACGACAAAATAATACCGATTGCCAACACAATAATTGGTGCAACGGTTGAGTACATACCTACTGCCAAACCACCAATTACGTTGGTTGCGTGTCCTGTTCCTGACCTTTCAATGATAGAAAGTACAGGACTTTTGCCCATGGCGGTATAATATTCTGTAATCATAGACATTAATGCACCAACAACCAAACCTACCACAACTGCCATAAAAACGCCATTTGCCGTAAAATCATAGCCACGAATAGTTAAAATTGAACTTGGCAACATCCATTTGATTAGGAAATAAGAGGTTAAGGCAGTCAAAAATACAGAAACCCAGTTTCCTAAGTTTAATGCACCTTGTACGTGTTTGTTTTCGCCACCTTCTTTCACTTTCACAAACATAAATCCGATAGCCGAAAATACAATTCCCAAACCACATAAAACCATTGGCAATAAAATTGGTGCAAGACCACCAAAATTGTCAGGTGAAGCCACTTCACGACCTAAAACCATAGTTGCCAAAATTGTAGCCACATAAGAACCGAACAAATCTGCACCCATACCAGCCACATCACCTACGTTGTCGCCTACATTATCCGCAATAGTTGCAGGGTTACGAGGGTCATCTTCGGGGATACCAGCCTCTACTTTACCTACTAAATCTGCTCCAACATCTGCTGCTTTTGTGTAAATACCACCGCCTACACGAGCAAACAAAGCAATACTTTCTGCACCTAACGAAAATCCTGTTAAAACCTCTAAGGCTTTTTCCATTTCTACGCCATTTGCACCTGCTTCACCTACAAACATAGCTTTGAAAACGATAAATAAAGAGCCTAAACCCAAAACCGCCAAACCTGCTACGCCCATGCCCATTACAGTTCCGCCTGTAAACGACACATTCAAGGCTTTTGACAAACTTGTACGTGCTGCTTCTGCGGTTCTTACGTTTGCTTTTGTTGCAATACGCATACCAATAAAACCCGCCAAAGCCGAGAAAACTGCACCAATAATAAAAGCAACCACAATTACAGGGCTTGATTTGTGGTTGGTACTACCCAAAATTCCCAACAAAATACAAGCAATAATTACAAAGTAACTCAAAACTTTGTATTCAGCTTTCAAAAAAGCCATTGAACCATCTGCAATATATTTTGCAATTTCGGTCATACGAGCATTACCTGCATCTTGTGCAGTAACCCAAGAAGATTTCCACCACGTATAAAGTAGTGCTAAGATGCCAAACGCAGGCACTGCGTAAACGATGTTTTCCATTTGTTATTGGAGTTAAGTATGAATGAATAAGTGATAAATCAGTACATTTGCTTTTAGGCGAATGAATAAAGGTTTTAAAAATTAGGTTGCAAATATAAAGAAAGTGTTTATTTTACAAGTGGTTTTTGGGAAAATTTGTAAAATGCAGGTTTAAATAAATAAATAACGTGAACTACGGATACCGTATATTCGCCTTTAGGCGGGGCTGCCTAAGCGAATGAGTCGGGTAAATTGAAAAAAAAATAGTAATTATTTCTCAAAATTTGTGAATTTATAACCAAGTTCGTTTTTATCCTTACATTTCATTCGCTTAGGCAGCCCCGCCTAAAGGCGAATATACGGTTGCTACGCAACTTATTTATTAT
>JBIKRY010000059.1:0-18939 GCA_044348925.1 Bernardetiaceae bacterium | reverse complement strand
TAAGTTGTGTTTTTGCTGCATTGATGGCTGATACGCTGGTATAACGGTTGATAACCCCCGAAATATTGACTGGTGGTGTAAGATAAAAACGCAAATTACTGATGGTAAGGTTTTGTTTTTCTATAAAATTACCACTTGTTGAACCTGCGTCATAGATTATTTTTACATCATTGATTGGATTGGCAGAGGTTTCCATTGCCAAATCATTGACAAATTGTGTAGTTCCTACCCAAATATCTACCTGATTAGCAGCTACCGAATTTGCTGTATTTCCCAAAGGGTCTGTATAAGTATATGCACCTGCCCCACGATTGATTACCCAAGTTACTGTTTGTCGAGAATTTTGCCCTGCCGAAGTGGTAGCAGTGCCGTCTGGGTGTGTAATGCTGTAGGTTTTGGCTGTTGCATCAAAATTTATTTGTAGCCTTGCTGTGGATGTATTTCTTGTAAGGTCATTTGTAAAACCATCTCCTATTAAGATAGTAGCAATATTGTTGTTTGTAAATTTTATATTCGTGGCATCTATTTCAAATTGTACGACTGCCTGTGTAGGTGCGGTGGTAAAATTTGTTGTTTTAACGGCATATACGCCGCCACCTGTTCCACGTTGCAATACGAGGTCAGAACCACTATTGCTATACACATAGCTATCATTGTCGTTGCTTGCATTGATTACATCAAATTTTCCTGTGAAACAAGTATTTTGATTAAAGGTGCTGGTAGTGCTTGCGGTTGCTGTTGTTGCGTTATTAAAAATTGCTGCTGTTCCAATACTTGCTAATTTTACATCTAATTTTATGCTATTGACAGTAAAATTTGCATATCTTACTGTTAGCATACCGTTTACGTTGCGTGTAGTAGATGGATTCATTGTTTTGGTATTATTAGTAATGCTAAGGTTGTAATAATCTACGTCTTTGATTACTTGCGTGCAGTTACAAATATAATCTACAGTATTATAATCTGTAGAGGCATTTAATGTTCCTACCGACATTAAATTATTTCCATTATCATATTTTAGAAAACCAATATTTGTCCAATTAGCAGTAGCTGTAGCACCTTCTAACCGTCCAGCAGCATAGACAAAGCCCGAATTAGAAACCGTAGAACCTGCCGAAATAGTAATATCTCCATTAAATCTTGTGATACTTGCCCCTGTAATATTTTGCGTGCCGTTAAAATTAGCAGTATTTGCAATAAAACTACGTCCCGAATTACTAATTCCACCTTGAAAAATTACATTTACCCCAGTGGTATTGGTATTCCAATCCCCATTTAAAGCCAAACTTACCAAACCTGTAAACGTATTAGTGCCTGTGGTGGTGTTGTCTATTAAAAAAGCACCATTTCCTGCACCATAGGAGGTATATGCCGTTACAGGAGCCCCCGTAATAATGGTAGTGCCAAGTACGGTAATATTTTGTGAACTTAAATCTAAGGTAGGTGCGGTATTATTTAAGGTGTTGCTAATTGCTAATGTTCCATTGATAGTAGTAGTTCCTTGTAAAGTTTTGGTATTGTCGCCTGTGATACTCAAATTGCAATAAGTAGCAGGTTTGATAGCTTGATTACCAGCCAAACTATAATTTACGGTATTGGTGCAGGTATTTGCGGTTAATGTGCCTGTGGTATTCATTGGCATTGTTGCATTTTGATAGTTGAGTGTCGAATTACTGCCTTGTACCCATGTGGAAGCAACATTATTTGTGTTTAAAATACCTATTATTGTAATGGTATTACTATTATTATTAGTTACTGTAATACCCGCAGGAATTGCAACATCATTTGCAAAAGACATGGCAGTAGTACCACCAATAGACTGTGTTGCTGTAAAAGTTGCACCTCCTGCGTTGAATGTGCCACTATTCGTAATACCACCACTAAAATTCATATTACCAACAGTAACAACAAAGTTACTTGTCCAAGTGCCAGAATTTGTAACAAGTCCACTAAATATATTGTTACCTGTATCATTATTATCTACAAAAGTACCTGCATTATTGGTTGTGGTAGTAACAGTAAAATCAAAACTTGAATTGGTTAAGTTAGCACCTGCATTGATAACCAAAGAATTACAAATTACATTGACATTAATAGTACAAATACCATTAATAATTACATCATCTCCCGCAGCGGGGACAGTACCACCCCAAAGAGCAGCTGTATTCCAATTTCCTGTACCTGTAAAAGTTCTAGTAACTGCAAAAGTGTTACATGCACTTAAAACAAAGAAAAGCAAGACAGAAAAGAATGAATAGTGATATTTTTTCATAACAATTACATTTTTTACATAAAAAAACAAGAGGAAAATTAAGTATCAAAAACAAGTAGCTATGTTATGTGTACGCAAAGCAACATAACATAGTTGTATATTTTAATTAGTTTTTAGTTAGGTAGAATGAAAAAATGTAGTATGGTTTGGTATGAATTGCTTTATCTTATAACTTCAAATTAGTTAATGTAAGTTGCATGCAACTTACATTAACTAATTTTATTTTACAAATTTATTACATAATTTTATGCAATACTTTAAAAGTTTTGTAAATATGGTTTAGTAATCTTTCTCCAACTTTCGAGGATTCAAAATCTGCGTCAGGTTTTAAATTGATGGCATCTTTGACAAATTTTTTCATAAATGTATCAAAAGGATTTGCTGAGGAGAAGAAATTTCCATCTTTTTCAAATTGGTGTTCTTTGGCGGGGAGTAATTGTCCCCAATTAAATTTTTGTAATTGTTTGGTATCTTGTTGAAAACTGCCTAAAGAAAATAAAAAAGTTTCGTCTGTGCAAGTAGCTTGAATTTGGCGTAACCAACCATTGATGATAGTATTGTTATCATAGCCAAAACCAAATGTTTTGAGATAATAGTTGATATAACGGCTATCTTCTTCGCTAAGTGCCTTATAATCAGGTATATTGTCTTTATCTGCCAAACGGTTTGCTAATATTTTTATATTTCCATCTTGCGAATTTTGCAATAAAAAACAGAGTGCATAAAAAGCACTAAGTTTATTCATTAAACGATATTGCTCGTCTTGCCCCAAGAAATCAGAAAAGCTAAAATCATATTTTTGGTTTTCTATTTTCACACTTTTATAGACTATTTTATGGCTATTTTTGTCTATATTTTTGTCCATAAAAAAATCGTATGCTGCACAAGCCGAAAATAATTCTACAATATGTGCTTTGTTCCGTTGTTCTTGCCCACCTGTGAGGACTTTTTCGCCAATTCGTCCTTCATCATAATTAACAGTTCCACTCCAACCAATATGATACATTTTTTGGTACAACTGTTTAATGGTTGGGTCTGCTTCATAAAACATCAAGGCTGCTTGCGAATTGAGAGAAAATTTATCTGCATCTGCAATTACTCTTTCGGTAGCTACTTGTGTATTATTTGCTTTGTTGAATGTAAAGTAATTAGACAATAAAGTAGAACCAAATTGCAAATTTTCTGCACTATTTACACTTGCATCACGCAACCGCATAGCATCTTGCAAAGCACGCGGAATAATAGGAATCGAAGAAGCACCTGTTCCGCCAAAAATAGAGCCAAATATAAAAATTTTTACGGGCTGTCCACTTTGCGAGGCATCTGTCAATTTTTTGATAAAAGCACTTAAATCATTAGATTTTTCGGGTTTTTCGCCATTTTTTACTGCCCTTACCTCGTCCAAAATGGCGTGATACATCAAATAAGAGCCAATATGTGTCTGTCCACGATAGCCATGTGCCAAATCAAATTCCTGTACTTCTTTGTTAAAAAACAAACTTGTAAGGTCTTCGTTTTGGCGGTTGATATTTCTGTCGCCACTTTGTCCTATTTTGCTTACTAAGCTAAAATTTTTGTTTGCACCCGAATATTCAGGCGAAAAACGGTAAAGATACAAGGCAGCCGAAAAAAAAGAATCTTTTAATAAGGCTTGTTTGCCACTTGCATCTTTTTTGATATTTATATAGGTATCTACTAAAGTTTCGGATTGGCTTTTGTTACCATTATTGGTATCTGTATCTAAAGAAAGTATATTTACCTCTTTTGTATCTAACATACCAATAGCACACAGATGCGTAAAAGCCTCCATACAACGCATACCTGTACCACCTACGCCAATAAGAAAAAGTTTCATCGTAAAGTTGAGTTTTTAGTTTTTTTACAGCATAGCTTTCAATTTCTCTACAGAAATAGTTGAAAAATCTGCTTTTTGCAACAAATCATTAATCATACCTTGCAAACCCATAGACCTACCGTCATCAGGCGAATAAATGCGTGCAATACCATATTTATGTAATTCCTCGATTTCGGTTGGTAGAATAGTGCCACCACCGCCGCCAAAGAGTCTAATATGCTCGCAATTTCGTTCTTTCAACAAATCGTACATATATTTGAAATATTCTACGTGTCCACCTTGATACGAAGTTACGGCAATGCCTTGCACGTCTTCTTGAATGGCACAATTTACTACTTCTTGTGCAGACCTATTATGCCCCAAATGGATAATTTCGGCTCCCGAAGCCTGCATAATTCGCCGCATAATGTTAATAGCTGCATCATGCCCATCAAATAAAGCTGCTGCAGTTACTAATCTAATTTTGTGTTTTGGTTTGTATATTTCCATCTTATTAAAATAGGTAGTCGTATTTGTTATTTGCAAAAATAAAGATTTATTTGTATGTTTTGCAATAGGTAGTTCTTTTTGTGTAATAAAAAAAATATACTAAAATAAATTAGGTTTTCCGCATCAAAATTATTCTAAGTACATACAAATTAGTTAAATTATTACGATTTCTAAGTGATGAGTAGTCAAATTGTAAAATAATTTAGCACTTATTATCTAAAATTTATGACTGCTTGGCATCTTTTGTTTCTATGCTTTTATATTTACTAAATAAGCTCCTAACATCACTAAGCCTAATCCAATTATTTTTATAGTGCTTATTGGATTTACCTTAAAACCCAAATAGCCAAAATGGTCTAAGCATAAAGCTGTAAATAATTGCCCCGCAATAATCAAAACAGACATATTGCTAATGCCTATTTTGGGGGCAGAAAGAATGGCAAAAGTTACAAAAGTAGCTCCCAAAACTCCACCCAGATACTTGTAAAATTCTATTTGTGTTAAAGTTTGAAAACTTGGAAAAGGTTGGCGAAAAATAATCAATGCAAGAGCAAGGCAAATAGTACCACCCAAAAAAGAAAGAAAAGCAGCAGCAATAGGACTATCTATACTACTACGCAACTGACTATTGACTCCTGCCTGTAGGGTCATAAAAATGCCCGAAAAAATAGGCAATACATAAAATATATACCGCATAAAATACGAATAAAGTAATGATTTTTTAATAAAATCTACTCAAAATAGTTAAATAAAGCAGTTTTTTCTGAACTCATCAAAATATTGGTTAAATTCATCATCTTTCAAACTTTGTTCGACAATGTCATTGGCAGTAGAAACTAATCTACGATACCTTACCAAATTAGAAATAGAAGAATAAAAAAGCTGCATTCCTGCTTTACCTGCAAGTTTATGCAACAAAGAATGTTCTACGGTTTTATCTCTTTTGTTAATAACTCCATAAATTTCCCAAACTTTATTATATTCTTTGGCAATGTCTTCAAGATAACTCAAAAAGGTAATTGTGGCATTAATATCCAAAATACTTGCTACAATAGGTATAATTACAATATCAGAATTTACAAGACTATGATATAATTCTACACTTTTGAGATTCCCTGGTACGTCCATCAAAATAACATCATATTTTTTTTTGGCAAGTGTCAAAGTTTTTGCAAAATTGGTTTCAGGTTGTGGTTGATTCCAATTAAACGCAAAAACATCATAAGACACTAAGTTTTTTTCTTGTTCTTTTTTATAAATAGTTTTTACAGATTGTTGCGGGTCAGAATCTACAACCAATACTTTTTTATTTGTCCGTTTGTGAATGGCTGCTGCGGTAAGCATAAGTAAAGTAGTTTTTCCTGCACCACCTTTTTGGGTAGCAAATGATATAATTTTGGTCATAAGTTATTATTTATTGGTATATTTATTTTACTAAACTATAATTTTAGTATCAATTTATTAGCAAGCAAGCCTATGCAACTATGCAACAGACACAGAACAGAAACATTTTTGCAAAACTAAGAAAGTATTTTTTATTTTATCTTTTTTGCCAAAAAAATACGAAATTTATGTCAATTCATTACACTATTTATTATTCCAACTAAAAACTCTTACCGTATTATCTACAGCTATATTTTTATGTTCTTGTAAATTTTGGAGAATAAAATTCCGTAAATTAGTATCTACATAATAATTCATAAAACCATTATCTACAATTAACCAACCTTGTTTTTTATGGGCATATAAGTCCATAAATGCTTGGTAACTATTTACCGTTTTGCCATCATCATTTGGCATTTGTTTAAACTGTCCTTTAAAATATATTTGTTGGATAAACAGCAAAACTTGGTCTGTTTCCAAATAAAAATTTGCTAAGGAGGGATTTACGGACAAAAAAACTGCTTCTGGTTTGGCATTTTGTCGCACAAATTTACAAGCACCTCGCCAATCATTGATGCTAATACTTGCTAAGGCTTTTTGTGTTGGAATTCCGTATTTATTTTCGCTAAGTAATGCGTTTATTTCTCTAATTGGCGAAATAAATACCAAAATTATACAAATTATAGCAAATAAAAATATTTGTATGTTTTTAGTAATTATTCCAAAAAAATTATTAAAATAGTTAAAAACTGTGTATATACTAATAGAAATACTTAATAAAAATAAAGGATATACATAAATAATATATCTTTCGGCAGTCATATAATTAAACACAAAGCTCATTAATAAGAATGGCAACACAAAACAAGCAAATAAAAACATAGCAGATTGGCGAAAATTATTCCAAAAATTACTAAAAAAAGCTACAATAAATCCCAAAAAACCTGCCACATATAAAGCATACTTGCTATAATCTTGTTGCAAAACATCTACATAAATTCTAAAACTATCATACCTTTGCGAAGAATTCCATTTCTGGAGTACATACTCTATAGAAGGCAAAAAGACAAAAATATGCGAATAAGGCATAAAAATAAGCAATATATAGACTGCCAAACCTGTCAATAAAAGAAAATATAGCAAAATATTTCCATAAAAAACCATTGCATATTTGTCTGTGTAACAAGTAGTTAGCTTATTTTTTATGTGTATGATTGCAAAAACAGAGGCATAAAAACCAATAGAAAATACAAAGAAAAAAGTTAGCCTATTTGCCAATAAACACAAAAATAAAATTACTACTAAAGCAAGGCTGTAATTTTGTCGAAGTTGGTATTTTTCAAAAAATGGTTCTAAGTTTTTGAAATAAAAACCTTTAGGTAATTCTTGAGGCAATCTGTGCCAAGCCTGCCAAAATAAAAATAAAACTAACAAATACAAAAATTCAAAAATGGCATAGTGTCGCCCTATGCGTCCCCAAAACACTAAATAATACGAAAAAGTCATTAAAATAGCAGCCAATAATCCAACATATTTATTAAATAATAATTTTCCCAAATTATATAACATAGGAATAGATAGGGTACTAAAAATAACACTACTTATCCGCAAAGAAAATTCATTAAGACCTATGAATTTTACAAATAATAGGCTAACAAAAGTATAGAGTATTCCATTATTATCGTTGGTTATTAGAGATTTTCCTCGCCACAAAAAATTAGCAATCGTGTTTCCATGCACACTTTCGTCAGTCCACAAAGGCAGGGCATCTACATGGTATATTCGCAAACAAAATCCAATCAGACTAAGAATAAAGATAATAATTGTAAAAAAGCTATTATTGGTAGTTATTTTTTGTAACATTTGGTAGATATTTTGTAATTTTTATTATTTTTTTGTTTTATTTGCTAATTCAGTAATTGCAAACATTTCTTTTTCTGTGAATAAATATTTTAGGCTTACTGCGTTTTTTACATCTTCTTTTAAAAAATCTGCATCAAATTGTGCTGCTTTTAGGTATGCAGTTTGTGCATTTGGCAAATCTTGCAAATAGAAACAAGCTATTGCCAAACCTGCATAATTTTCTGCGTCTTCTTCTAAATTCACTGCTTTTTGAAAATTAGTACGTGCATCAGCATATTTTTGTGTAGCCAAATATTGATAAGCCAAATTTGCATAGGCATCTACAGGTTTTTTATAGTGATATTGTATAGCTTTTTGGTAATTTGTAATGGCTTGTTGGTGCTTGTCTAAAGCCCCATCTACCAAAGCAAGATGAAAAAAAGCCTCTGCAAAGGTAGAATCAGCCAAAATAGCTTGGCTATATAATTTGCTTGCTTTTGTATAATTTTCGTTATTTTCTTCTGCAAGTCCTTTGGCAAATAATATTTCTGCGGTTTGTGTATCTAAGATTGTATTTGCTAATTTTTGTGGTTTATTGTGTTTATTAGGCTTAATTGGCTCTTGTTTTTGTATTTTTAGGGCTTCGACTGCAGAATCTACGGAGGAAAGTGCCATTTTTTCGGCATCTTCGTTAATTTTTGCGTCTTTACAAGCACACAAAAGCACAAAAAATAGATAAAATAAGCTGTAATATTTCATATTGTTTAGGTGCTGGTTTTGCGACAAAGATAGAAAAAAAATGATAGAAAATAGAAATGTCCATTTCTAAATAGGTATTTTGTTTGTTTTTAAAAAAAAGTTCAAAAAATTAATTAATTTTGTGGCAGAAGTTTTACAGTAATAATTTATTCCAATGACAACAAAAATAAAGCTATTGCTTGCCACCAATCTTTTTTTAGTAGTTGCAATTTTTGCTACAATTTTTTTGCAAACAAATAAAATACATAGTAGCAATAAAAATGATAGTGAAATGCCAAGTTTTGCCTTAACAGATTCTGCGAATGTAGATAAATTAGTATTTGGCAAAAACGTATTAAAACGACAAGTTGGCACTACTTGGATAATGAATGATAGTATTTTGGTAGATGGATTTATGATACAGCAATTATTAGAAATATTGCAAAAAATAGCTATTAAACGTACTTTGACCGAAAAATCACAAGCCGAAATGAATACCAAATTGGCAACAAGTGGCACAGAAATAAAAATTTTTGCAGGAAATACCCTACAAAAATCTTTCAAAATTATAGGAAATGAGCAGGAAACTATTGCAAAATTGCCAAATACAGAACCTTTTGTGTTACATATTCCTGCCTACAAAGCCGTTTTGCACGAAATTCTTACACTGCCCGAAAAAGATTGGCGAAACCGTACTATTCTTAGCACAGGTTGGAATAGTTTGCAATATTTGGCAATAGAATATCCACAAAACCCAGAACAAAATTTTTCTATTATCTTTGACTCTCTACTCTACAAAGAAACTAACCAAATTTTTTATAAAATGCAGGGAATCAAGAACTTAGACTCGGTTATGTTGTTCAATTATATCAAAGCCTACAACAATGTACGAGTAACAAAATATTTGGAAAATGCAGCTTTACAAGACTCTCTACAAAAATTAGTGCCATATTGCAAGATAAAAGTGGCTGATTTGAATCCACGCCAAAACAATGTTTTACGTTTGTATCCTACTGCTAATAAAATGTTTTGTATTGCCGAAAAAAATAATGCTTTAGTATTGATGGATATTCGTCATATTTCGGGATTATTGGTAAGCAAAAAAGATTTTGAAAAGTAGCACTTATCTTACTATGCACAAAATTTTTTATCCAATATTTCAGTTTTTTGTACTTAGTCAATTATTTATTTCTTTTGCTGCTGTAGCTTTTTTGGAAACAAATTTATTAATCTTAGAACAAAAAACCTCTTTTGCAGTCTATCTTTTGGTATTTTGTGCTACTTTTTGTACCTATAATTTGCATATTTTTTATGCAAAAGACAGGCAAAATATGTTCTATTCTTTTTACTTGTGTTATAGCAAATTTTTGAAAATTGGCTTTGGGTTTGCTTGTTTCATTATACTTTTTTGCTTTTGTTTGTTAGAAACTATCCAAAAAATAGCCTTAATTCATTTGGCAATTATTTCTTTTTTCTATACTTTTTCTTTTGCCTTATCCATTCCATTGACCACACAAAAAATAATTTTCCCTTCTCTCCGAAAAATTCCCTACACAAAAATTTTTCTTATTGCTTATACTTGGTCTTTTGTTTCGGTTGTATTGCCCAGCAATTTTATTGTAAACACGCATTTAATTAGTTGTTTTTGTGCAAATTTTTGCTTTTTATTTGCAATTACACTGCCTTTTGATTGGCGTGATAGACAAGCCGATATTACACAAAACACCAAAACTCTTGTGCAAAAAATAACTTTAAGGCAAACAAAACTTTTGATTCTTGTTAGCTTAGTAGCTCAAATTTTAGTATTGATTGCGGTATTTCCTCTTAAAATTTGGATGAGTCTTGCTATTTGTAATATAATGGTGGGAATATGGCTTAGCAAACTTTCGTTTACGAATAGTTTTTGGTATTTTAGTGTATTTGATGGAATGTTATTTTTACAATATTTTTTGTTAAGTAATGTAAGTTGCTTACTATAAATTGTTAGGCAAATAAAAAAAGCTACAAAATTTTAGTTTTGTAGCTTTTTATTTGTATGTAAGTAGTAGAGTTTATGAATAACTGCTGTAGCATAGACTTTAGTCGGTGCAAGTTATTGATTTTCAACTACTTAAAAACAGACTAAGGCGTCCCCGACTAAAGTCTATTATACAAATTATTCATAAAATCTATTATTTAATTAGTAACTACTTTTTATTTTTGCAATATCTTTGATACGTTTTAGTGCTATTTCCATTGCTACTTCTTGTGCATTTTTGCCTTCTTTTAGCGAAATATCCAAAACATTTAGTGTTTTTTCGTATAAACTTTCTACTTGTTGGGTTGACCACGCTTGGTTATAGCTACCACTTACTTCGGTTGCAATATTAATTACACCACCTGCATTGATTAAAAAATCTGGGGCATAAATGATACCTTTTTCTAAGCAAATTTTGCCATGTTTTTTCTCATCTTTAAGTTGATTGTTGGCACAACCTGCAATAATTTGGCATTTTAGTTTGTCTATAGTATGGTCGTTGATAGTTGCCCCTAAAGCACAAGGCGAATAAATATCTACAGGCAAGTCATAAATGTCTTCCAAACCTACTACTTCTACGTTATATTTTTGTGAAACTGCCTTTAATCTATCTTCATAAACATCTGAAATATAGACTTTTGCACCTTCTTTGGTTAAATGTTCTACTAAATATTCGCCTACATGTCCTACGCCTTGCACCGAAACAGATTTTCCTGCCAAACTATCATTACCGTATGCTTTTTTAGCTGCTGCTTTCATCCCCATATATACGCCTAATGCGGTAAATGGCGAAGGGTCTCCGCTACCACCTTTGCTTTCTGGAAGTCCGCAAACGTGTTTTGTTTCATTGGAAATAATATCCATATCTTTGGAAGTCATTCCTACGTCTTCGGCAGTAATATATTTTCCGTTTAGATTGCGAACAAACTTTCCAAACAAACGCAACATTGCCTCCGATTTGTATTTACGAGCATCTCCAATAATTACGGCTTTTCCACCGCCAAGATTTAAACCTGCAATAGAGTTTTTGAAAGTCATTCCACGCGACAAACGTAAAACATCATGCAAAGCATCGGCTTCAGATTTATACATCCACATACGAGTACCGCCAAGTGCGGGACCTAAAACCGTGTTATGAATACCAATAATGGCACGTAAGCCTGTATCGGGGTCATTACAAAATACAACTTGTTCGTGTCCGAGTTCGTCTAATTGGTCAAAGACGGAAACGGTTTGCGGTTCTAAAAGTTCTGCTAACATAAAGATTTGTTTTAGTAGTTGGATATTGGTTAAGAAACTGTTTAAATAGCTATTTGATGGCTATTTAAAATTTTAACGCAAAGGTATGTTAATTGGTTCTGTATTACAAAAAACTAAATAACAAAATTACAAATTATTTCGTCTGCTCTTTTCTTCTTTTTTGGGTATAGTATCTACAATCCACTAAAAAACTGCTAAAACTTGTGTGAAACAAACAAAGTTTATACTTTGTATGGATAAGACTGTCGTATATGGGACAATCGTATCCATAGCAAGTATAAACATTTATAGATTATCTATTCGAATCTCTTATCAAGACCAATGCACCTGTAGTTTTGGTTTCCACAATTTCGCCTTTGGCATTGCGACTCCAATATACTACTACATATTGGTAGGTATCTACAGGGGCAGGAGAACCGCCAAAAGTACCGTCCCAACCATCTTTTTCCTCAAATATGCCATTCCAACCTTGATTATCGGCAGGATTGATATATTTTTCATAGACAATATCTCCCCATTTATGAAAAATCATCAAACGTATGCCCAACAAATCACTTGTAAGTGGTGCAAAATTATCGTTAAGATTATCTCCATTTGGCGTAAAAGCAGAAGGCATTTTTAGACGTGCTTCGCAACTTGGCTCTACTCTAATACTTGCCGAACTTTTGCAAATAGTGCCAGAACTTGTACGTACTTGTAATACATATTCGCCTTGTAACTTCTTGATTTCCAACGGAATAATGTTATTGGTAGGCACTACTCCGTTGTCTATAATTTCACTTAAACTTGTGCCATTTTTCAAACGCCATTCATAATAATACGTTTCTCCTGTTTCTCTATTTAGCAATTTGCCTGTAATTGTATGTTTGTAAGTTCGGTATGGACGTTGTTCCAACTCGTTATTGACTGCAAAACACAAATAAGTAAGGGTATCCATTGCTATTTTTGGTACTTGGCGAATAAATACTTCTGTCCGCAAAGTATATTCACAATTTTTTACCTTAATCGTAACCGTATAAACCCCTGCACTATCTACAGTAATTGTTGGTTTGGTAGATTTGGTATTCCACAAATACGTAGCACTTGCATCAGGGTGTGTTGCATTGATTACTGTTTTCTCCCCTTGACAAAGTGTTATTTTTGCAGGTATCGTATTGCGTGGGGTAACTCGTACCAATACCGTATCGTAGGCAGATGCACAACCAAATTCGTTGAAAGTACGCACAAAATATTTGGTGTCTTGTTGCGGACTTACCGTAATTTTTGCGGTATTTTCTTTGTTAGACCATTCGTATTTAGTAGCACCTGTAGCTACTAATACGGTAGAATTTCCCAAACAAATTGTAATTTCTTTAGTTTTGGAAGTTTCAGAAATTGCTTTTACTGTTGGAATTGGATTTACTTGAATTTGTATGCTGTCATAGCCTCGTGTGCAAAGTGTGTCAAAAGTTGCACTCACTTTGTAGGTATAAGTACCTGCTAACAAAGGTTTTACCCAAATAGAAGCACCTTTTTGTCCTGTATTCCAAAGATAATTGTCGCCTTGTGTGGCAGTCAAACGAACACTATCTCCCAAACAAAACGAAGTTTTGATATTGCGGTTAATAATTGGTTGAGCTTTGCGAAGGAATGTAACCGTTAAGGTGTCTTTTGCCGAACAACCTGTTTCCAAATTAATTACACTAACTTCATACGCCGAAGGATTGTAACTTGGGCGAGGTTTTGCATTGGCAAAGTTGAAAGTATTGCTTGCGGTATTTGCAATTACTTCATTAGTTGCAAGACTTTTCCAACTATAACGAATAGCAGCAGTATGCGTGCTGTCGGTTGCGTCTATGCTTATGCTGCCATCTTGACACAATTTTACCGTTTTTTGTTTGAGCCTTGCGATTGGAATTTCGTTTACTTGTATGCTTACACTTGTTTTGGTAGATTTACATAGATTACTATTTTTCCAAGCCACTTCTACAGTATAGGTATAAATTCCTGCTTTAGTAGGTTTTGCTACTATTTGTGCTTTGCTGTCCAACTTTGCATCTTTATCGGTGCTTGTCCATTTGTAATCATCTCCGCCTGTGGCTTGCAATACGAAACTTTGCCCTAAACAAATTTGTGTAGGGAAATTTTGTAGAATTGTAGCTACAGGTTTAGCTTGAAATTGTATGGTAATCGTATCCGAAGAGGCACAACCCGAAGGCGGTGTAACGGTTACTGCATAGCGGATTCTGTCAAAAGTTTGTGCATTTGCATAACTTACTACAAAGTTTGCAATATTACTAACTGTTTGATTAGTTGCCAAATTACGCCATTCATATCTAAAATTAGGCAAATGTGTAGCTTGTAAAGCACTTAACGTAAGCAAACTATCTTGACAAAGTGCAATATATTTTTGTGTGCTTGTCGGTGTAATACTTGCTTTAGGAAAATCTGCAATAAATACATCTGCACTTACAATAGTTTGGCAAGCACTTGGTCTTGTTTTGTCTTTGATAGTTGCCACAAATCTACCCGATTGATTAACAATAATACGCAATTTGTCGGCACTAATATTGGTAATTCCTGCACCTGTCCAAACAATATCATAATTTAAAGCATTTGTAGCCTCAATATATAAGGTGTCTTGTGTTTGGCATCTGCCTTTGTTATCATTGCCAAAAATTACAAAACTTGGGTCATTGTCAAACAAAATTTGTATGGTGTCGGTACTTGTACAAGTTCCTGAACTAAGTTTTGCCACATATAAACCTGCCGTTGTAATAGAAAGTGTGGGGCTTGTTGCCAAAACAGTAGTTGGAGTTGTGCCAAATACATTATACCATGCATAACTTACATTTCCATTGTTTGCACTATTTTGTGCATTTATGGTAAATGGAATATTGGAAGGTGCGCAAATTCTGCGGTCTGCACCCAAATTGACTACAGGAGATTTTTGGAAATTAATCGTAATTTCGTCTTCAGCAGAACAATTAGACGGGAAATTTGCGTCTATTACTTTTACTCGATAGGTTTTTGTTCCTGAAACGGTATCTGTTTTAATTTGCAAACTGTCTGTAATTGCCCCGTTATTCCACAAATATCTAAAATTGCCGATATTATTTCTATTCGGATTTGCTTTTAGGGTAATAATTTCTGCAATCGTATTGGTACAAACTGTTCTATCTGCTCCTAAATCTACTACAGGAACAGGTCTAAATTGAATGTTTATCGTGTCATAGACAGGCAAACAAGCACGTCCATCTGTTACACGAACCATATAAGTACCTGATTGTGTGATAGTTATACTTGCATTAGTTCCTATTACGGTATTATTTGCTAAGTTTGTCCAATGGTAATTTGTGTTTGCGTTATGTGTTGGGTGCAAAGCTGAAACTGTTGTAGTGCCTGTACCATTTGGATTGGTTTGGCACAAAACTCTATCAGCCCCAATATTGACAATAGGTTTTGCAATAATTTCGGTAAAGGTACTATCTGCATTTGCACAAGCATTTGCTGCTACAAAAACATATTTTATCCAAACTCTCGGATTCAAACCAAGTGCCGAAGGATTAAAACTTACGCTATTTGCTGCGGTATTGATTCCAACATTTACATCATTCACAAAAAAAGTTCCTCCTAAAGGCGTTGCATTTATCGTAAAACTTCCATCATTGACACAATAAAAAGGTTGAATGGTAGTCGTAATTTTTACGGCTGGTGCTGGTTTTATGATAAAAGTTCTATCCAAAGAATCTGTGCAACCTGCTGTAGTGGTGTAAATATAGCGTATTTGGTGTGTACCTACGCCTACTTGTGCAGGAATATACGGTGGCTGAAAAGCTGTGCCATCAATTTTGAAAAACCCGCCAATAGGTGTTGCTGTAGGTTTTATTTGTCTATCTTTTTCGCAATATTCGGCTTGTAAATTTGCAATCGTAAGGACAGGCAATGGGTTTACTGTAATGACGATAGGTGTAGTAGTTGTTTGGCTACAAGTGCTATTAGCAGAGGTAACTTTTACGGTATAATTTCCCGAACTATTAACGACTAAGTTGTCGGCGGTTTGTCCTGCAATTACTACATTATCTTTATACCAAACATAGCTATAGGTGTCGCCTACAGGTGCAAGTGTAGCTTGCAAAATCCTTGAATCTGTAAAACAAAAAGAATTAGTGCCATTTACGGTAATGTTTGCTTCTGGTAATTGTTTTACTTGCAAAGTTACCATACTTGACAAAGTTTCGCAACCTGTTGCAAACGCCAAATCTCGTATATTTACTTGGTAATCAAAAGTTCCTGCTGTAGTAGCTACAAAGGTATAAGTTTGGGCTGTGCTAACCACTACGCCATTTTGATACCAAATATACGCATAATTACTGCCTACAGGTGCTAAAGTTGCCGTTAAAGTTACCGTTTCGTTGCGACAAACTTCGTTTTGGCTAATGGTAGCTACTGCCGTTGGTGGTGCTTTTCGTTCTACCAAAAATGAACAAGTTTCTGTATTTCCTGCTGCATCTGTTGCGGTATAGGTTACAGTAGTAATTCCAATATTAAACGGTGTATTGCTAACTTGGTTAAAACCTGTCAAAGGAGAACTTGCAACAGTTGCTCCTGTTTTTGTCCATGTTAAAGCTGTAACGGTGCAATTATCGGTAAAAGTTGCATCTATACCTGTAAAAGTTGGCGAACAATTACTTTTGTTACTTGGGCAAACTAAAGTAGGTTTGATGTTATCTGTAACGGTAACGGTAAAGCTACAAGTTGCTGTATTTCCTGCTGCATCTTTTACGGTATAAGTTACAGTGGTAATTCCTACATTAAAACTTGTAGCACTTGCTTGGTTGATGCCTGTCAAAGGAGAGTTTCCAACGGTTGCCCCTGTTTTTGTCCACGTTAAAGTCGTAACGGTGCAATTATCGGCAAAAGTTGCGTTAATTCCATTGACTACAGCACTGCAAAGCCCCGTACTTGTATTGGCATTGGTATTGCTTGGGCAAGTAATGGTAGGATTGATAGCATCAACAACGGTTACGGTAAACGAACAAGAGGCAATATTTCCCGCCATATCTTTTACGGTATAGGTTACTGTAGTAATTCCCAAATTGAAACTTGTATTACTAACTTGATTAATACCTGTCAAAGGAGAATTTCCAACGGTTGCACCTACTTTTGTCCACGTTAAAGTATTTACAGAACAATTATCCGCAAAAATTGCATCTAAATTTGTAGGACTTGCCGTACAAACTCCGATACCTGTTTGGGTACTTATATTGTTTGGGCAGGTAATACTTGGATTGATGTTGTCTGTAATGGTAACTGTAAAGGAACAAGTTGCAACATTATTTGCACCATCTTTGACGGTGTAGGTTACGGTGGTAATTCCCAAATTAAAATTTGTGCCACTTGCTTGGTTTATGCCTGTGAGTGGAGAATTTGCAACGGTTGCACCTGTTTTTGTCCATGTTAGGCTTGTAATTACGCAATTATCTGCAATAATTGCGTCTATATTGTTTACAATTCCTGTGCAAGCACCTACACTTGTATTTCCTATGATATTGCTTGGGCAAGTAATGGTAGGATTTACGTTGTCGGTAATGGTAACTGTAAATGAACAAGAAGTAGTATTTCCTGCTGCGTCTTTTGCGGTGTAGGTTACAGTAGTAATTCCTCCGTTAAAACTTGTGCCACTTGCTTGGTTGATACCTGTAAGTGGAGAATTTGCAACGGTTGCCCCTGTTTTAGTCCATGTTAGCGTTGTAACTTCGCAGTTATCTGCAAAAGTGGCATCTATATTATTGACAATTCCAGAACAAGCAATAGCACTTGGATTTCCTAAAGTATTTGCAGGACAAACTACAGTAGGATTTATGTTATCTGTAATGGTTACGGTAAAACTACAAGTTGTTGTATTGCCCGCAATATCTTTTGCGGTGTAAGTTACAGTAGTAATTCCCAAATTAAAACTTGTACCACTTGCTTGATTTATACCTGTCAAAGGGGAATTTGCAACGGTTGCCCCTGTTTTTGCCCACGTTAAAGTAATGTTGGAAGTATTGCAATTATCTGTAAAAATAGCATCTATATTGTTTGCAATACCTGCACAAGTGCCAGCTATTACATTGGCAGTTGCATTGCTTGGGCAGGTTAGCGTAGGATTACTTGTATCTGTAACAGTTACTGTAAAGCTACAAGTGCTAAAATTTCCTGCTGCATCTTTGGCGGTGTAGGTTACGGTAGTAACTCCCAAATTGAAACTTGTGCCACTTGCTTGGTTAATGCCTGTTAATGCCGAAATACCTACAGTTGCACCCGATTTTTCCCATGTCAAAACTGTTACCGCACAATTATCTACAAAAGTTGCATCTATATTATTTACAATTCCCGAACAAGTAGTAAGACTTGTAGTGCCATTTGCATCTGTTGGGCAGGTAATAATAGGATTAATGTTGTCGGTAATGGTAACGGTAAAGCTACAAGTTGCTGAGTTTCCTGCTGCATCTTTTGCGGTATAGGTTACGGTGGTAATTCCTAAATTAAAATTTGTTCCACTTACTTGGTTTATGCCTGTCAAAGGGGAATTTGCGGTGGTTGCCCCTGTTTTTGTCCATGTCAAAGTTGTAACGGTGCAATTATCTGCAAAAGTTGCATCTATATTATTGACAATTCCAGAACAAGAAGTTGCTACAGTATTTCCGTTTGCGTTGCTTGGGCAGATAATAGTAGGATTTGTATTGTCTGTTACGGTAACTTCAAACGAGCAAGTTGCCGAATTTCCTGTTGCATCTGTTGCGGTATAGGTTACGGTGGTAATTCCTATATTAAAATCTGTAGCACTTGCTTGGTTGATGCCTGTAAGTGGAGAACTTGCAATGGTTGCCCCTGTTTTTTCCCACGTTAGCGTTGTTACAGCACAATTATCTGTAAAAGTGGCATCAATATTTTGTATGGTAGCCACACAGCTATTTGCAAGTGTTGTTCCTGTAGTATTGCTTGGGCAAGTAATAATAGGATTGCGAATATCTGTCATTGTAACTTCAAAAGAACAAGTTGCGGAATTTCCTGCTGCATCTTTTGCGGTATAAGTAACCGTTGTTACCCCCAAATTGA
>JBIKRY010000303.1:0-5573 GCA_044348925.1 Bernardetiaceae bacterium | reverse complement strand
ATTAGGGAATTTAATTGCAACTTTCCAAAAGTTTTTTTTACTTTTGGAAAGTTTTCTTTTTTTACAACAACCTTGTTTCTAAAACCCACTTAAATTTACGGAGAATGGCAATAATTTATAATTGCTTTTCATTTATGCAAATATACGAATTTTTGTATATTTACGAAATAGTAAAAGCATTGCAAAATCGTATATTTCGCCTTTAGGCAAATATCCAGTTGCGATAAAACTTACCTTCATAACTAAAAAAAATAGTACGCAAAATCAAATCCTACAACTATTTTTGATAAATTTGTACAAATTTATGCACAGGGTAAAACCTAAAAAAGCACTATTCCTAATTTTTTATACAGTTACAGCATTTTTTTCATCATTGTAATTAACTTTATCTATATGAATCGTAGAAATTTTATCACAGGTATAAGTACAGCTACTGTACTTGGTGGTGCTTATTTTGCATTTCACCAACATTTTGCAAGTCATAATGACGCAAAACGAATTATCATGTTTGATAGCTTGGATAAAGCTATGCAAGAACTTGAGGCTTTGCGAACAGCTATCCATCAAATAGATTTGACAGGAAATTGGACTTTGCACCAACATCTATTGCACTGTTCGCAAAGCATAGAATTTTCTATACAAGGCTTTCCAGAAGAAAAACCTGCATTATTTCAAGAAACAATTGGTAAAATAGTCTTTAGCCAATTTGAAAATCAAGGATATATGCGTCATAATCGCAATGAACCAATACCAAAAGCCCCAGATTTGGTGGACAATGGAGATATTCAAACGGCATTTGATAGATTAGAAAAAGCCCTTATTGATTTTCAAAATTTTCAGGGAAATTTATTTCCACATTTTGCTTATGGAAAATTGACCAAAAAAGAATACGAAAAAGCACATAGTATGCACCTTGCAGACCATTTTTCGATAATGACTTATTAACAGGCATCTGAAATTTTTTGCAAAAATGGCAAATAGAACTAATATCCCAAACCTCTCAAACGAATATTTTGTGGAGTCTTGGAATTAAAAATCTGCCAATGCACTCGCAAGCCAAAAATTGGGGTAAAATAATCTAAATTTCGCAAAGGTTTGGTTTCTCGTTGCATAGCATCATATTCGGGTTCGGCAACATAATAATCTGCTTGGGCAATGTAATATAAAGCAAGTGTAAGATTTCTCCGCAGAAAATAAGCTAATTCTATTCGTAATCTTGTTCTATCAAAAGTTCGCCGATTGTATAATTCATGCGAATTTAGTAACCAATAGTGCATCATAAAAACTTCGTAAGAAATACTTGGTCTTAAACAAGGCTTGTTATGGATAGCAAAATTTTTAGCCAATCCAAGTCCTATAGTAGTTCTACTCTCGGTTTTATAGTTGGGGGTATTTGAATCTATCCGTTCAAAACTCAAATATTTGTTTAGTTCTATATTTTGTTTAGAGATATTGCTAAAATGTGCCAAATAAATTTGACTAAATAATTGTTGTTCGTTTTTTTCAAATACCACTCTGCCCGATACTCCCAAAGCCCAATTTTTATCTAAATACCTTTCATACCCTATTTTTTGTTGTATTCTATATAGTGGCGTAGAAAATAAAGTTGGATAATTTGGAAAAGTAGAATGTCGAATATTTGTTTCTGCAAATATAAAGCTACCATCTTTTTGATACCATTCCAAAGCAAAATTAGCCCATAATTCTGTATCTCTTGGAATATATTGTGTAACGGTAGGACTTGTCTGTGGTAAGTTTTGCGACAAAACCATGGTGCTAAATCCTACGATTAGCACCAAGAAAGCCAAAATTTTAGATAACATTGTTGAGTTGTTCTTTGATTTTTTCTAATTCTTCTTTCATAATTACTACCCATTGCTGAATCTGTGCATCATTTGCTTTAGAGCCTATAGTGTTGATTTCTCTGCCTATTTCTTGTGCAATAAATCCTAATCTTTTGCCATTAGATATTGGTTCTTGTAAAGTTTCCATAAAATAGTGTAGATGACTTTTTAGGCGTACTTTTTCTTCATTAATGTCTAATTTCTCGATATAATAAATCAACTCTTGTTCAAATCTATTGCGGTCAAATTGTTCGGAAGTTACCAATTCTAAAACATCTTTTTGCATTTTCTCTCGCAAGTTTTTTACTCTTTCGGGGTCTTTTTCGTTTATTTTTGCTAATTGTTCCCCTATTGTTTCCAAACAAGTTACCAATACATCATATAAAACTTTTCCCTCTTTGATTCTAAAATCTTCGCAAAGTTGCAAAGCCTGCTCAAAAGACCCCAAAATTTGTTGCCAAGTTTCTTCGCTTGCTTTGTTTGCTGGTGCAGGAATATAGGCTTGGGGCATGGTCAAAGCTATTTGCATTAAATTAGAATTTTCTACTCCTAACATTGCTGCCGTTTCTTGCAAATCTTGGTAATACTGTGCTACCAAATTGCGATTAATTACCATTCTATCTCCCGAAACCTGCTTATCTGTGTACGTAACATACAAATTGATTTTACCTCTTTCTAAAATTTTGGTAATTTGATTTTTTAGCTCTATTTCTTTATCCGAAAAGATATAGGGAAGTTTGCAATTAAAGTCTAAAAATTTGGAATTTAGTGTTTTAATTTCGATTACTAAACTGTAATTTGGAGTTTCGGTACTTATAGCACCAAAACCTGTCATAGATTTTACCATAAAAAAATATTAAAATGTAGGTTGCAAAGTTGCAAAAAAAATGATATAGTAGCAAAGTTTTGCAATAATTTGATAACTACATTTTTAAGTAGTAATAATTATAATAAAAAACAATAGACTTTCCAAGTCTTAAAGACTTGGAAAGTCTATTGTTTAATCAAATTATTCATTGATTACTAATTGATAGGCTACTACTTTGTTTTTGAAAAAAGTAGGAATCAATAATGTTTTAGAACTTGCAATATAGCCAATATCTGCCGAATTGATTTTATCGGCTTGGGTGTCTAATATTTTTATTTTTTCGCCATTGTTGATATAAAAAATTTCGCCTGTCCAGCTCGAAACCAAATACGCATTTTCGCCTACTTTTTCTACGCCATCGCCAGCATCAATTCCTTCTGCAATTACGCTAATATTTTTGCTTGCAATATCTATTTTTTTGAATTTGCTGTCGCCATTCGTTGCCAACAACAAGGTATTTGCATCTAAAAAGTATAAACCATTAGGGCTACCCAAAGAATCGGCAGCAATAAAATCGGCTACTTTACCTGTTTTGGTATCTAAAGTATGGATTTTATTTTTTTTCATATCTGTAAAATATACAGTTCCTGTGTTCATATCGGTTGCAATATCATTTAAGAATACGGCATCTTTTACAGGATATTTTTTTACAATTTTACCTTTTTCGATGTCTATTTCTACAAGGTCGGTAATATCGGTTACAAATAATTTGTTGCCAATAACTCCCATACCTTTAGGGGCATGTAAGCCTTTTACCCATTCCAAAACTTCTATTTTACCGTCTGGGCTTAGTTTAGAAATAAAACCATTTTTGTCTTTGTCCGTTGGATTGCCATTGATATTGGCTACATAAGACACATTTTTTGCTTCATGGTACAATACAGATTCGCAAGTACGCAACGTAGTGTCGGTTTCCCAAAGTTTTACTAATTCTGCTTTAGGTTTGGTAGCTACCGAATCTTTTGCTACAACTACAGAATCTGCTGAAGTGCTTTCGGCAGTTTTGTCGCTATTTTTGGCACAAGAAGACAAACCAACTATTGCAATGGTTGCAAATAAACTAAGTTTTTTTGAGTACATTATTTTGATTGTTAGAAAATGAATAATTTTTTGATACCGTATATTTGCCTTCAGGCGAATATACAAGTTGCTATGCAACTTACATCATAACTATTCTGTTAAAATTTTGGTTGCAAATTTATTATTATTTTTGGTAAATTTATAGAAATATAAGTAATTGAAAAAAATAAATGTAGCACAGAATTTAGTCTATGCTACATTTACAATTCCTCCACCATCTTCATAGTTTCTACACTTATCCAACATACTTTTTGCAACAAATCTATCACTTAACAATTCCTTGGGGTAAATGCTTTTTTTTAGGTGCTACATTACCTTTTACTTTGGGTGTAAGCTCACGTTTTCCAAAATGTTGTTTATATAAACGCCAATCATTCTTGGTAATAAAATCTATAATTTCCGTTTTTGATGTACCTCTTTTTCTGGTCGATAGAAAATTTCCTTTGTTATCACACTCAACCAAATTAAAGTTACACAAATCAGTACTTACATAAACTACTTTTAAATAAAGTGATTTTTCTGTTTTAGGATGATAAGTTTCAAAAATAGAGCCTATCCCAAAGGTTGCAGTTTTAGGATAAATATGTTCTTCATTTGTAAATTTTTTCCAAAGCATAAAATACATATTTTAGTATTTACAAAAATATGTATTTATTTTTTAATATCAATAATAAAGTTAAATTATTTTACAATTCCCCCACCATCTTCATAGTTTCTACGCTTATCCAACATACTTTTTGCAACAATTCAATGACCTGTTCTTTGTAGTCTGCAAAATTGTAGGTATTAAAATGTTCTTGAATGGTTTTGTCATCAGATTTATAGGGTTTGTATTGGTCTAAAACCCACTCAATAGCACTACGATTGCCCAACTTATACGCCAAAGCCTGTGCAGGAACTCCACACAAAGTAGTCAATTCGTCTATAAAAATTATATCATCTTTTATTCGTAAAATTGGATTAATTGTAAACGTGGTTTCAGAGATGACATCTCTTTTTTGAGATGTCATCTCTATTTCGTCTGTTTTTTTCTTTTTACCTTGCATTTTTTCTTTAAAAACTTCTAAATCAATATCTTTTCTTTCCAAAAGTGGCGTAAAGATGTCATCTTTTTTTAAAGATGACATCTTTTGTGGGCTTTCATAATTCAAATGCAATTCCATCAACTTTTCCCCTGCCTCCGCATATTTCCAAAAATCTGCATACAAAGGAATACGAGGAAATTCACGTTTTAAGTCCAATTCGTAAGTCTTGCGATACGCAGGCGAATGGAGAACTGCGTAGATATAATGAAAAATATCTAACTTACAAAGCTCAGACCTAAGCCCCCCACCCCCCGAAGGGGGAGTTTTTGACGTAATAATTCCCCCTTCGGGGGTTAGGGGGCTTACGTAATGATTTTGAAAAACTGCCAATCCCCAATCCGTTATATTCTCTACTCTTTCGCCATTTGCAAGATAGGTGTAAAAAGGAATAGAAGGCGTAGCTCTGCCACTATAACCTGCATCTGTTAATATTTTTGTGCAATGCACTTGAAAATCAGGATATTGTGGGTGATTTACTATCATAATTACCAAATTTTCCTTGTCCAAATTTTTACCAAACATTGCATAATGATTTCTTGTCAATCTATCACTCAAAATTTGGTTTGCATAATAAAATTGTTTGGTAAAAGGTCTATAATTTGCTACAATAAGGTTTCCTTCATCAATAACAACTTTTTTTGCAGCCATAAAATACCTTTTTAAGGTTTCACTCCATTTTATTTCTTCTCCCCAAAT
>JBIKRY010000302.1:0-5589 GCA_044348925.1 Bernardetiaceae bacterium | reverse complement strand
ATATACTTAAAGGCATATTACTAAATGTTTTTACTATACAAATTTTGATGCAACAAATTTACTTATACCATTTTATTTATTGCACCATTATTTTCTGCTTGATTACCTTATCCCCATAACTAATGCTAAGAATATAAATGCCACTATTGGTAGGCATAGTAATTAGCACATCTTTTTGGGGGTTTGCAAATAAATATTCTACATATTTTTTTCCTAAAATATCTGCCATTTCTATTTGTACTTGTTCGACATCTGTAGGTAAAGTAATATGTAATTTTTCTCCTTTTGTTACAGGATTTGGATACACTAAGATATTATTTTGAAAATCATAGACTTTATTTGCAGTTATAATTTTGGAATAGGTATAACTTTTATCTAAGTCAATCATTTTTAATCGGTAATATGTAGTGTTTTGTGGCTCTATATGTTCAAAAGAATATTTTTTTAATGTATTACTTTCTTTTGATGCTTTTACTGTTCCAAGATTTACCCAATAATGACCATCTTTACTCCATTGCACTTCAAAATAATCACTATGTTGCTCTTGTGTAGTTGTCCAAAATAATTTTACTGTACTTGTAAGATTTTCTGTCCAAAAATTTAATAGTTCTACGGGCAATACGGTATCGTTGTCAATAATTCGATAGGTCGTAGTAGATTGTATGCCCCCACCACAATTTGCATCATTGACCAATAAGGGATTATCAGCCGATACAATAGAAATATTGATAGTTTCGCCACCCAATTCGACCAATAAATCATCATTGATAGTAAGATTCAAAGGGACAGAAGTTGCCACAGTACCATCATAATTGCCTGCGGGAATGTTTACGGTAGTATTTAAGGTATAATCTACCCCTCCACCTGTTGCAGTGCCACCTGTAACACTTAAGAGTACGTTTACGCCTCCAGCAGGAATAGTACCATTTACCAATAATCGTGGAGGTGCTACCGTACTTTCTACTGCCGAATAACTTACTTGTTCAAATTCTACTAATGGTCTTAAGCCTAATACCTGAATATTATCTATGAAGTTTCCTACAGTTGGATTACCACCTGAAGTAGCCCCAGGGGTAAAAGTAAATCGTACTGCACCATTAGGACCTGTATTCGTAACCGTACCTGTATAATTTACCCAATCAGTATTAGCTGTCGAAAAAGTTTGTGTTGCCAAATTTACCCCAAGAGCATCTGTAACATTCAAAAACATCTGGTCTGTGCCATTACGACCTCTATGCCACAAAGACCATGTGAGGGTTTCCCCTGCAAACATACAGATTTCAAAAAACACAGGCGTTGGTCTATCTGCATTCAATTCTATAAACTGTGTACCACTTTGTGCAAGAACTCCCGAAAAACCACTATTCCAAAATTCTACATTGTCATTAATTACATCTGTACTTGTTGTTGAAACATCTACTACATTCCAACCTGGAACAGAATTTTCAGGAACCAAATACCAGCAAGCCGTAGCAGGGCTACAACTTTGTCGTGGTGGTGAAGGTGAAGCTGGAGTAAGTACAGGAATTTCAAAATCAGAATTAAATAAAATTCTACCAGGTACTTGTGCTATGGCAGACACTGAAAAGAAACATATACAATATAAAAAAATTATATGTTTGTAGGTTAAATATTGCATAATCATTTTTAGAAATAATTAAAAAGTGTAAATAATCTTACATACGTTTATTGTACTTGTTTGGTTTTGTAAAAGTATTTATGCAACAGTATTTTGCTTTTCTTTTGCAACAAAACAAGCCTTTTTGTATAAAATACTGAAAAAATTTGCGTATAACATAAAAACTGTGCAAGTTAGCATAATGTTTTTGCAATTTTCATTCTTCTCTAAAAATCAAAATATGGTATCTATTATCATGGGCAGTCAATCTGACCTTCCTATTATGCGTGAAGCAGCTCTAATTTTGGAACAATTTGCTGTACCGTTTGAGATAAGCATTGTTTCGGCACATCGAACTCCCAAGTTATTGTTTAGTTATGCTACTGAAGCCAAGAGCAAAGGTATGCAAGTAATTATCGCAGGGGCAGGCGGTGCTGCACATCTACCAGGTATGGTTGCCTCTATTACCACATTACCTGTGATTGGCGTACCTATAAAATCTTCCAACTCTATAGATGGTTGGGATTCGGTATTGTCTATTTTGCAAATGCCCGCAGGAGTGCCTGTAGCAACTGTAGCCCTCAATGGTGCAAAAAATGCAGGAATTTTAGCAGCACAAATTTTGGCAATTACAGATACAAATTTAGCACAAACTTTACAAAAATATAAAGACGAATTGGCAGACAAAGTCTTAGAAACTGCGAACAATATAAAATGGTAAATAATAAATAGGAACTATAAATTATAAAACATATTGATTATCAATTAATTATGTTTCATAAAATAGTAATTTAGTAACTATTTAGGTACGTTGGCAAGGGTGCTTTTCGCACCTTGACAAGCGTAGCTAAACCACTTTTTTACGTGTCAAGGTGCGAAAAGCACCCTTGCCAACGTAAAAAAGCAAATACCTCAACAGTTACGTAATTTATCCAATATGTATTACCAAACAAAAAATAGTAAAGCAAAAAATTCCAAAATCTCAAAAAATTAGCACCAAACCCATATAGATTATTTTGTTATGCAATTACTCAAAGTTTTTTATAGTGAAGCACAAAAAAACCTTTTGCAATTTGTTTTCTTTGTCGATACACATGGCGAAGATAGCTTAGAACTACAACTCCCAGCTTGGCGACCAGGTAGGTACGAATTGCAAAATTTTGCCAAAAATATACAACATTTTGCAATCTTAGGACAAGAAAATCAACCTGTAGCATATACCAAAATTAGCAAAGACCGTTGGAAAATAGAAAGCAAAGGGCATCAAAAAATAGCAATTCATTATACCTATTATGCGGTGCAGATGGACGGTGGTGGTACTTATTTGGACGAGGAGCTATGTTATATCAATTGGATAACTTGTGCAATGTATATAGAAGGTAGGCAAAATGAAGCATACCAAGTAGAATTGCAAGTGCCAAATACCTACCAAATTGCCTGCGGTATGCCCCATATTCGTACCGAAAATGCTGCAATTTTTTCTGCCGATTCTTTCTATAAACTAACGGCTGCACCTATGGTCGCAAGTCCTACGTTACAAGAAGTAACCTACCAAATAGAAAATCTTACTACTGTTTTTCATATTTGGATTCAGGGAAAATGGCAACCAGATACCGAGCAAATTATTGCTGATTTTCAGGCATTTACCACCAAACAAGTCGAACTTTTTGCGGGAAATAGCAACATAGAAACAGCTTTTCCTGCAACAGATTACCATTTTATTTTTATCATTCTACCTTACTATTATCACCATGGCGTAGAACATTACAACTCTACAATGCTTGTCATGGGAGTGCCACCAAATTATGATTTTCATAGCAAACAATACAACGAAGTTTTATCTATTTCTTCTCACGAGTTGTTTCATTTTTGGAATATTTGTAGAATAAGACCTGTAGAAATGTTGCCTTACGATTATACAAAAGAAAATTATTTTCCAACAGGTTTTGTAGCCGAAGGCATTACAACATACTACGGAGATTATATGCTCTTGCGAAGTGGAATTTGGAATTTTGCAGAATATAGCAAAAGTTTTGAACAGTTATTGCAAAGACATTTTGATAATTTTGGTCGTTATGCTTATTCTTTGACTGCTTCCTCTTGGGATTTGTGGTTAGATGGTTATGTGGCAGGAATTCCAAACCGTAAAGTTTCTATTTATAACGAAGGGGCATTGGCAGCTTGGGTTTTGGATATAGAAATACGTTTTTTGAGCAATAACACAAAAAGTCTTGATGATGTATTGCGAATTTTATGGAATGATTTTGCTTTGCAAAATAGAGGATATAGTTTGCAAGATTATCAAAATATAGTGGAACAAGTGGCAGGAAAAAGTATGCAAAAATATTTTGATGATTGTATTTTAGGAGTTGGCAAAATAGAACATTATTTGCAAGCAACAATACAACATATTGGTTATCAAATACTTGCAAATAAAAATCCTCGTATAGAAGAACAAGTTTTTGGGTTTAGAATAGCAGTACGAGAAAGCAAACTTTTTGTTAGTTTGATAGCACCCAATAGTCCTGCTGATGAATTTTTGAGCCTACAAGACGAATTGCTAAGTATAGATAATCAAGTAGTGGAGCCTCGATTAGTACATACGTTATTGCAAGGTAAAAAAGAAATTACTTTACAAATTATTCGCAAACAAAAACTAAAAACAATACGATTACAAGCCAATAATCAACAATATTTGCCTATCTATAGTATTGAAAAATTACAAAATGTTACCGAAAAACAAACAAACTGCTTGAAAAAATGGTTAGTTTAGCTTGTATTGTAAAACATTTTTGCTAAAAATATGAAAATAGTTATCTGTGTCTTGTTATGTTTGGCAGTTGGTGGGCTAAGTGGCTATGCTACTTCGTCTGAAATCAAAGATTGGTATTTGTTGCTACAAAAACCAAGTTGGAATCCACCAAATTATCTTTTTGGACCTGTTTGGACTACTTTATATGCCATGATGGGAGTTTCTATGGCGTTGGTTTGGGATATGCCCGTAGCAAATACCCAAAAACAAACGGCTATGCTTGTCTTTGGCTTGCAATTATTTCTAAATTTTATGTGGTCTTTTGTATTTTTCAAATGGCATCAAATGGGTTGGGCATTGGTAGAAATACTTTTGCTTTGGTGTGCTATTTTGTTTACCATATTGCTATTCTATAAAATACATAAAATAGCTGCATTTTTATTAGTGCCTTATCTTTGTTGGGTAAGTTTTGCTACTTTTTTGAATCTAACAATTTGGAAACTAAATTAGTAATTAATTTAATTAAGTAATGTAAGTTGTTTAGTACGTAGCTCCAGCCACGTACAGTCGTAGAAACAAGTATATTTTAGATAAAAATCTATTTATTTTGGTCTAAAGTGTTTTATTGGTGCAATAAATCATGTACGGAACTGGAGTTCCGTACTACCACTCAACTAAAGTTCCGTACTACTACGTAACTTACATTAATTAGTGTTTTAAGAATGTATCTTAACGTGAACTACGGATACCGTATATTCGCCTTTAGGCGAATGAGTCAGGTAAATTGAAAGAAAAATAGTAATTATTTCTCAAAATTTGTGAATTTATAACCAAGTTCATTTTTATCCTTACATTTCATTCGCTTAGGCAGCCCCGCCTAAAGGCGAATATACGGTTGCTACGCAACTTATTTATTATATATTTTACTTGTAACTTGGTGATTATCAATAAAGTAGTCCGTAGTTCACGTTATCTTACTATTCATATACAAGATACATTCTTTGCTAATTTTTTGCATCTCCTAAAAATAAAACTATTCTATTTATCCCCTCTTAAAAAACAAAAAATTATTTTTTAAATATTTGCAGACCGTACATAGCATACGTTTTAGATACCTACCTTTGAATAAATAAAAATTACAATTATTAAATATTTATCTCATCATAAAACTTACTAAAACTATGGTCATTCAAAAAGAAGAAGTGCTAAAATCTTTTCA
>JBIKRY010000058.1:0-19038 GCA_044348925.1 Bernardetiaceae bacterium | reverse complement strand
CATACTTATCAACAATATTTCTTTATCTTTGCTCAACATAACGGGTAGGGTTTTAATTGTTTGAGTGGTTTTAAACAAAGATAAAACAACTATCCGTTATTGTCAAAATAATCCGTAGTTCACGTTAGAATAAGTACCTAATTATCAATTACTTACATTTTTATAAAAGACAAATTTCTAAACTTCGAATGATTTGACATGATGAAAACTTATGCTATCCTTATATTATAAAAATGTAACTTAGATAGTAGTAAGTGTCGGTTATGATATATGCAATGTGTTTTGTGCATAACGTATTTTTAGATTGAAACAAAGTTTTGTTACTTAAAATATACTCGTTGCTATGGCAGTATGTAGATAAAGCTCTGCGATTTGTGCTATTTTATATAATTTTTTTAACTCTCCCAGTAAAAACCAAAATTCATCTAACCAAATTATATCATCTATTTTATATAGTTTGTCAAATTTGAATCTGCGTTACACAACTTACATATATGAAACAATAATTACCAATTTTATTAAACAATAATTACCAATCTTACGAGAATGATGTTTTATCCATTTACTTTTTCCAAAGCCCGAAAAACTTGCTTTTCGGCTATCTTGCTGGCTTTGCTTTTTGCTTGGTCGCAGCCTTTGTTTGCTCAAATTAGTTCGGCAAACTACACTTATGCACCTTCTTCTGGCACATTTACGCCTTTGGCTGGTGGTACTGCTGTTCCAACTTTATTAGTCGATGATGCTGCGTCGGGCTTTCTGCCCATTGGCTTTACTTTCACGTATATGGGCGTAGGTTACACGCAAGTACGTGCAGGTTCTGACGGTTATTTATCTTTTGGTGCAACGGGAACTAGCGTAACCAACAACCTTGCAACAGGAACTACTGTCAGTAGACCTGTTATAGCACCTTTTTGGGATAATATGGATGGCAGAGCCACAGGTGCAGCAGCCTCTTATCTAACCACAGGCACAGCAGGCTCAAGAATTTTTACTTTTGAGTGGCTAAATTGGCAACGTACAAGTGGTACAAACCCTGCCTTATCCTTTCAAGTAAAATTGTATGAAGCAACAGGGGCTATACAGTTTGTCTATCGTCAAGAAGCAGCAGCCTTACAGGGTACTGTTTCCGCTTCTATTGGTATGACTGCCACTGCAACAGGTTCAGGTAATTTTGTATCTCTTAACAATGCTACAAATACCGCAACTGCAAGCACAACTACCGAAACAACAACTATCAATGCAAAACCTGCCACAGGACAAACCTATACATTTACACCTGCTGCGACCACCGTTGTAGCACCTTCTGATTTGACTTTTACGCCTTATGCTACACAGATGCAGGTAAATTGGACTGCATCAAGTCCTATTACCAATGTACGTGCTTATAATGTCTATAATTCTCTTGACAACACCACTTTTAACCTTGTTTCAACGGTAAATGTAGGCACAAATACTGCCCAGATTACAGGCTTAACATTCAATACCAACTACTTTTGGCGTGTTACCGCAGCTACAGAAGGCGGAGAATCTGCCCCTGCCACAGGTACGCAAGCAACCTTAAGTACACCAATTTCTTATACTTGGAATCCAACTACAGGCACGAATGATTTTCAGGTAGCCACCAATTGGACTCCTAATCGTACTGTTATAGATAATACAGATGTTTTGTTATTTGCGAATGGTGGTACTGTAGTAGCTAATAATGTACCTACACAAACTATTAACCAACTCAAAGTTAGTGGCAATACAAATATCACTCTTACCCCTGCTACTACTAATACGCTGACTATCAATGGAGATGCTACGATAGATGCGGATATTAGTGTTGCTAATGGGGCTACTCTACAACTCCCTGCAAACATTACGCTGACTACCAATGCTGTTGGCAATGAACAAGTACTTATTGACGGAACAGTAACTGTTGCTCTCAATGCAACTTTAACTCTTAGCAATTTAGGCACAGGTATAGCCACCGTAACAGGTGCTATCAACAATGGTGGTACAGTAACAAGTATTGTAGCTTCGGCTGTTTCTTTTGAGACAGGTAGTGTGTATAATCATACCCGAAATGGTGGCTCACTTCCTACTGCTACATGGAAAACAGGCTCGGCTACCAATATTACAGGAATGACAAACACTGCACTAACAGGAGGGTTTGGGCAAACTTTCTACGATTTTACTTGGAATTGTACAGGACAAACAGTTTCTTTTAATCTTAGTGGTGCTACAATGAATGTTACTAATAATTTTAACCTAACAAGCACCAATGGACAAGAGTTTCGTTTTGGAACTAGCTCAACAGCTACAGTTACAGTTAGAAATGCAATGATTACTGCCTCTTCATTGTTGGTATTAAGTTCAGGTACAGGCACTTCTGTATTAAGAGTTTCGGGAACTTTCAATGCAGCTTCTACTATTCGAAATACAGGCTCAGGAAGTGGTAGTATAGAATTTACTGGAACAACTGCACAAACCCCAAGTTTTGTGGGTGTAGAAGGCACAAATCCTGTTAGTCTTCGTATCAACAACCCCGCAGGTGTAACCCTAAGCAGTACGCCAGTTTTTGTTATCAACAATACTGCAACAATGGAGATGGTGCAAGGAACTTTTACAGGTTCTATTTCGTATGGTACAACGAGTGGTACATTGCGTTACACAGGCACAACAGCCCAAACCATTGGCAATGAATTGCCCACAACTTTACCTCCTGCTACTCTGATAATCAATAATACTGTGGGGGTAACAATGCCTTTTTCTCGCAGTGTAGGGGGTTTAACACTTACCGCAGGTATTCTAACGGTAACTCCAAATATACTTACAATTACAGGTACAACAGGTGCAAGTGTTTCGGCAGGTTCTACAACAAGTTTTGTAAGAGGCAATTTAGTTCGTACTTTTGGTACAGCCAGCACAACTTACACATTTCCTGTCGGCAAAGCAACTTTCAATCCTTTGACTATCAACAGTGTAACAACTTCATCAACAGCTACAGTTACAGGCTCGATAGAAGTTTTTGATGTAAACAGTGGCGGTACTCCCGATATGGTAAACATTGGAGGTTTGCAAAATCGTTATTGGTCTGTAACTTTGGGTGGTACAGTAGCTAACTTTACTTCTACTTCACAAGTTGTTTTGCAAGAAACAAGCCTCATAGAAAATATTTTCCGTATAGCACGTAGCAATACCCAAACAGGTACATACAGTTCTGTTTCGGCAGTGGGTACAGGTTCAAGCACCATTACCTCTACCACAGGCATTAGCAATGCAAATTCAACCTATTTCTTTGCTTTGGGCTTAGACAATAATTCATCTGCAACAGCCCAAACAGGCAATTGGTCAGACCCTGCAACGTGGGTAGGTGGCGTAGTGCCAAATGCGGCGGGCAGAACAACCCTTATCCGCACAGGTCATACAGTAACTCTTGATGGTAACTATACCGCAGGTAATACGACTATACAAACAGGGGGCAGTTTACTTGCGAATGCCAATACGCTAAACATACAACCTACGACAGGAAATAATGCAAGTTTAACCGTAAACGGAGGTTTGACTATTGGTGGTGGCACTATCAATGTTCTCGGTAATGTCTTGATTTCGGGTTCGACAGCAGCAACTTCGTTTACACAGACCGCAGGTTTGTTGAGCATAGACGGAAACAGTGGCACAGCAGGAACAAGTGTAGCTTCGGGTACACATTTGTTTAACATTACAAACTGCACCAATATTGTAGGTTCGGGAGGAACAATTCGTATTATTGACCCTCCACATAGTAGCTATGCAACAAGTAGCACAAGAGCAGTAAGCATTAGTTTAAGTGCTGCCCCTACGTCTTATTTCTTCACAGGTACGCATACTTTTGAGTTTGGCGATGGCACAAGCACAGAAATAGGCAACGCAGATGGTTTTGTAATCCACACAAGCGGAAGTACAACCGTTAATATTGCAGGCTTGAATAATGTAACTGTCAATGCAGGTAATCCTGCGGGCAGGTGGGTTGGTGCTACTTACTCAGCAGGTACGACCACTGTTTTAGGTACTTTAACAATCAATGCAAATTCTGAATTTAGACATATACTCAGCACAGCTACTCTGAATCTTGCAGGTAATTTGGTTAATAATGGTACTTTTACTTGCGACAAAGTGGTTACTTTTGCGGGTATAAGCCCAACAGGAGGCACAGCAGCAGCAGCAAATGCCCAAACAGTTTCGGGTTCAGGCGTATTTCGCAATGCTGTAGCTTCTACTGCCAAATTCTCTAATATTACTTTTAACAACACCAGCATAGGCGGTATTACTTTCAATATTGGCAATTTTGATGCTTCGGGAACAATTACTTTCACAGCAGGAAAAGTAAATTTGAGTAGCAATACGTTTACTTTGGGTTTCAGTCCAGCCGCAGGTGAAAGAGGTACACTTACTTACACATCGGGAGGTTTTGCCAATGGTACTTTGAGACGTTGGGTAGGTAGCACTACCGAATTACCAGCTTCTGCACCTGCTACACCTAACTTCCCTTTGGTGGCTTTGTCTAATGGGGCAGACAGAAGTGTATTTTTGTTCAGAGCAGCAACAGGTACTTTAACAGGTGGCACAATCAGTGTAAGCCATACAGACGCAACAGGTTTTAACACCAGAGGAACTACAGTAGAAACTTGCGATAGAAGTAGTAATGGAACTTGGAATTTTAACAATGCAAATAGTTTCAATTTAACAAGTACAACTTTTTCGGCAAATATTAGAGGTTATCAAATGGTTTCTATCAATGATGCAACTGCTTTGCGTTTATTAGAAAGCACAGGAAGTACTGTGAGAGGTACACACGCAGCATCTTCGGGAACTACTACTGCACCAATTATTTCACGTACAGGGTTGGCATTGGCAGATATTACCAATATTACATACAGTTTAAACACGCAAGCAGCCAATACAAGCAATACCATTGTTTCGGCAATGACAGGTAATTGGACAACAGGGGCTACTTGGGTAGGTGGCGTTGTGCCAACCAATGCAGATGACGTACAGATTTTGGCAAGCCACAACGTAACTGTAGATGCCAACGGTGCAGCAGCAGCCTTGACTATTCAAGCAGGAGGCACTTTGACACACACAAACAACAGTGTAATTTTGGATATTGCCAAAACAGGAAGAAATGACAGCTATTTAATCAACAAAGGTACATTAGTAGTTGGAGGCAATGCAGCTACAACCTTAAATGTAAATGGTTATGTGTTGATAGAAAATGGTGCAAACTTTACACAAACAAACGGAACTATCAATGTAGATGGCAACAGTGGCACAGCCTCCACAAGTGTACCAAACACAGCCGATATTTTCTCGTGGGGAATAGGTACTGCTACAGCCACCCGTTACAATACAGGTACAACAACTTTGACAGGCGGACAAATTACTATTATTGACCCTCATGCCATCACAACTGCACCTACCGCCACAGGTACAGGACATAGTTTTGTGTATAGAAGTGATAATAGTTTAAACGCCAATCCTGCCCATACTTTACAATTTGGCGATGGTACTTCTACACAAGTAGGAGGCAATACAAGTGGTTTTACATACAGCACGCAAACAGGTTCAGGAAAATTTGCAGCAGGAAATTTGATTGCAAATGGTACAACTTCAGCAGCCAATCGTATAGTAACAGGATTAGGTACAACAAATTTTGGGATATTAGGCAATTTGACTACAACTGCCAATAGCACTTTTGCAACAACTTTGCAAACAAGTGTAGGAGGTAACCTATTTAATGCAGGAACTTTGACTGTTACAGGTATAAGTTTGAGTATGCAAAACTTTCTATCAGGTGCAGCAACTCCTTCCTCTGTTGCTCAAAGTATTACAAACACAGGTACATTTAATTTGGGTGCAAATACTTTGGTAATTAATAATACCAACTTAGCAGGTGTAACCCTCAATAACAACCTCAGTGTGGGGGCTTTAACTTTGACTAATGGTATTGTCTATACAGGAGCAAATACCTTAACTGTTACCAATACAAGCAATGCCTCTGTTGCAGGAGGTGCAACAAACCGTTATGTAAATGGAAAATTAGCATGGGCAGTTACCACAGGTAGTACTTACAATTTCCCTATTGGCAAAGGAACTTACAACCCAATGAGCATAGCAGTTACAGCATCAGGGCTAGTTACTCTAACCACCGAAGTATTTGATGCCAATGCAGGAGGCACAGCCGATGGCACAGTGATAGGGACATTGGCAACCAATCGTTATTGGCAGTTAGGCGTTAGTAACCCAGCTAATTTAACTTCTTACCAAGTTATTTTGAACGAAAACTTGACAGCAACCGCCAACCGTATCAATGTAGCAAGTACCATAAATGGAGTTTATACCAATGCTAATGCAACGCCAACAGGTGCAGGAAGTTCTATTACAAGCAATGCAGGTTTAGTAGCAACTGCAAATAATTTCTTTGTAATTTCATCTATCAACCCAACCATTACCAACTTCACCCCTACAAGTGGTGGCGTAGATACAGAGGTTACGATAACAGGCACAAACTTTACAGGGGCAACTGCCGTTATGATTGGAGGCGTAGCAGCACGTAGTTTTACCGTTGTTAATGCAACCACCATTACCGCAGTTGTAGGAAATAACTTTACAACAGGTTTGGTACAAGTTACCAGTGGCAGTACTGCAACTTCAGCTGCTTTGGCAACACCAAACTTTACGCGTACAAGTTGTGCAAATACTATTACAGGATTAGTAGCAACAGCCACTGCTGATGCTACCAATAACTATGCAGGTTTTGATGTATCTTGGAATTTGGGGGCAGGCACCTATTCAGCAATTAGTGTGTATTACAAACCGCAAAGTTATGCCTATTATGCAAAATTTACTTTCGTAGGCACAGCAACTAATTGCAGAATTTGGCAATCTGATGCCAACAATGTTCCTTACGATATTTATGTGCAAGGGGTATGTAATAATGCTAATAGCGAAAGAGTTGCAACCGTTGCTACTACAATGGTAGCAGGCAGCAATAATCTCTGCCCAATGCCTACACTACCTACAACCCCATTAACTGTAAGTGGCACGAGCATTACCTTTACTTGGAATGCCTCTACCAATGCCAACCGTTACCATGCACGTTACCAAATATGTGATGCTTCGGGTAATTTTGTAGCAGCTGGAAATTCGGCAGTAGTAACAGGAACTAGTTGGACAGTCAATCAACTTGCTCCTAATACCTATTACCGTTTTGCGGTAAGGTCGTATTGCGTACCAAATAATATGAATATTGCAACACCTTGGACAGCATTTACTCCTTCAACCGTTATCCAAACAGGTACAGGCGTAACTTGTGTAGCTCCTGCACCAACTGCGGCTACTACCAATATCAGTGGTGCTTATGGCTCAGGTACTTTTACTTGGACGGCAGTGGCAGCAGCTACTGGTTCTCCAAAATATATTATCTATTATCGCAACACAATTAATGACCATATATTTAGTGTTTATACCGACAACACTACCTATACCATTGGTGGACTTGGCAATGGCACTTACGAATACAAAGTAGGCGTTTTATGTTCAGGTGGTACTTTGTTGATTTCTACTCCACAAACATTTACCATTACGGGTGCTGGAAACACTTGCGAAGTAGCTACCTTAAATCCTGCTATCGTGAATAGTAATCCTGCTACTGTTAATGTAAGTTGGTCAGGCACTGCGGGAGTACAAACAGGACGTTTGTTTATGTTGCAATATTATAGCCTGACAGACCCAAATATGATTTATTCTATTTATACAGAATTGCCAAGCTATACTTTGGTAGTAAATGCACATTTAGGTTTAGTATTTTCTACTAATTATGCTTGGCGTGTGTGGACTCTTTGCAATGGTACGATGATTGGAATGAGTAATACGCTTACTTTTACCACAGCAGCCTCTACTACAAGCAAAAATGATGACCTTGCAAGTAATTTAAGTGTTGGAAATAGTTTGGAAATTTTCCCAAATCCTGCAAAAGAACAAGTAAATATTGCATATAGCAGCAATGGCATTGCAAATTTACAAATTTTTGATATGTTGGGTAGAGAAGTGTATGCTTTGCAAGAATTTAACCAATTTGCTACGATTGTTACTAACAGATTTGCATCTGGTACTTACTTAGTCAAAATTACAGAAAAAGACAAAGTGATAACCAAAAAATTTGTAGTAGAATAAGGAGTTAGGAATTAACAAATTATTTTTTACTTTTTATAGAAACGGTAGGATAAGGAAACTTAGACTACCGTTTTTTGTGCTTAACAGTAGGCTAAACTATTAACAAAATTCAAAAATTAACTAAAATATGTCTAAGAATATTTTGAGTAATCTATGCTATGCAAAGTATAAGTTATACAAAAAACGACTATTTTAGCTAAAATATCCTAAGCAGAAAAAAAACACAAACAAAGTGCATAAATATATCTATTTATTTCTTAGATTTATTCAATTTTAAATTTACTTTTGCAAACTAACCTATCAAACAACAACAATATGTATGATGATTCTATTGTAAATGTAGCAGTTCTTAAGCAGTTGCAAGAAACTAAAGCACAGAAAAATAATAATTTTAAATTATTACAAGAATTGTGTCAAGTCTATGCAATTTCGGGCAATGAGGCAAATATGAAGGATTTTATTCTTGCGTATATAGAACGAAATAAACATTTGTGGAAAACAATACCACAAATCATAGAAGGAAAGGAGTTGCAAGACGCAATTATTTTAGTTTTTGGGCAACCCAAAACTGCCGTATTTGCACACATAGATTCTATCGGCTATATGGTAAGGTATGACAAAGAACTCGTAAAAATAGGAGGTCCCAGATTCAAAGACGGTTATAAATTGTGGGGGTATGACTCTAAAGGCAAGGTAGAATGCACATTACGAGTAGTAGAAGACGCAAAAGAGGAGAAAGAGAAAAAACTTGTCTATGAAGCAGATAGAGAAATAGATAGAGGTACAGATTTGGCTTTTGCATGTAATTTTAGAGAAACAGATGATTATGTGCAATCTTGTTATTTAGACAACCGTTTAGGCTGTTGGATAGCATTAAAATTGGCAGAAACTCTCGAAAATGGTATTATTGCCTTTTCGTGTTATGAAGAAGTGGGTGGTGGCTCGGCAAAAATAATTGCAAAATATATCTACGAAAATTACCAAGTGCAACAAGCATTGATTTGTGATATTACATGGATAACTACAGGAGTCTTGGCAGGTAAAGGAGTGGCTATTTCGGTAAGAGATAGTTTATTGCCAAGACGAAGTTATGTAAAAAAAATAATTAAATTAGCAGAACAATCAGGTATTCCCTATCAGTTGGAAATAGAAACTGCAGGTGGAAGTGATGGCAAAGATTTGCAAAATTCTCCATATCCTTTTGATTGGTGCTTTGTAGGGGCAGGCGAAGAAAATGTCCACACGCCAGACGAAAAAGTACATAAAGAAGATATTGAGGCAATGCTCAAATTATATCAATATTTGATGAAAGAACTATAAAAAAATTAATAAGTAATAAGACAAAATAAAAGTATATTCGCCTTTAGCCGAATGTGTTGAGTAGCAGAAACTTGTGCAACTTTAAACATAACCTTAATTTTGTTTACTTACTTATCTCTATTATTTTCAATTTTTATCACTTTTTTTATTTCTATGAAAAAACTAATCAACAAGATAAGTTTTATTTTTAGCTGTGCATTGGCACTATTTTTAATTTCCACTTCCACAGGATATGCTCAAGGATATGTAGGCAAAAAATTATTTATAGGCTACCGTCTTGGAATTTCGCCTTGGATAGCTATGAGTAGTAGTTATAATGCAGAAGCTATGTTTTCTCACGAAACAGGCATCGAGCTTGTAAAAAATAGAAAAATTAGCTATGGAATAGAACACGTATTTGCAACAGGCGACAAAAATAAGGAAAAATTTACGTTGTTTAACCCAAGCATCTACCTAAGAATCCACAATGCAAGCAAAGGAGCAATAGCACCATTAGGACTTTCTAACAAATTAGGAATTGGTATTGTGGTATTAAAATATCAAGAAATAGAAAGCTATGGAAGCAACACCATAACCTCAAATTTAGAAAGTTTGGGACTTGTTCTCCATTGGTCTGTAATGAAAAGAGTACCTCTAAGCAATCGTCTATTGTTAGACTATGGCACAGGTTTCAATTATATGCTATTAAAGAATGAACAGTTTGCCAGAGGTCTGCTATTCAACTTTCGTGTAGGACTGAGTTTTGCAGTCAAATAGCCCTACTATTTTGATTGTATATTTGCAAATACTATTTTGTATCTATTCATTACCAAATTATCAACTATTCAACAACATTTTTTATGATGAAAAAAATATATTTTATTGTATTTTTCTTATTTTGTGCCATATTTTCGGATACAGAAGTCTATGCACAAAAATATTTTAAAAGTCGTGTATATCAAGATTGGTTAGACTCTTTGGCAGCAGTTGCCGAAAAAGGTGCGAAAGAAGTTGCAGAAAAAGCATCAGGCGAGCAGATTGTATATATAAAAATCGGTAGCAAAAAATATCGTTATCTAACCAAATTTGATAGCAGTTTGATAGGACAAAAAGCATCTTATAAAGCAGGCTACTATACATTTGATGGCAAAAAAGCAGCCTTTGACCTTAAAACTTTCAAAAAATATGCAGATGCTATTGGTTGCCAAAAATCTTATAAAGGTGTTGGGTTTATCCGCACTTTGCCATATATATTGGGTGCAGTAGGTGCTGGTGCTGGTGCTGGAATTGCCTATTCACTAACCCCCGAATATTGTACGCCAACTTCCTATGCTATTGGCAGTGGTATTGCAGGGCTTGGGTTAGGGTTTTTGATTGGAAAAGCATTGGTAAATAGTAAATACGAAAAAATACCAAAAGATTACAATGCTTGTATCAAAGAAAAAGCAAAGAAAAAGAAAAAACTAAAAGCTATGATTCCAAATGATATTAATTTGGGAATGTTACCAACAGGAAACGGAAATCAAACCACTACTTTGGGATTTAGTTGGAAGTTTTGATAAATTAGGAAACATGAAATATGATGTATAAAATATAAACAACTGATAATCAATAGCTTACATTTCATACATCATATTTTCTATTTCATACTATTTCTACTTACTTAGGGAAACACAAATAATATTTTTTTACAATTTTACTCATAGCTTTGATATTAGGCAAATCAGCAGCTTTTGCAATATCAATAATTTCTCCACTTTTTTTGAGCATATTAATAGTTTGGTTGCCTAAGATATAAGCTGCATTCGTCAAAGAACCATATAAAACAAAATATTGCACCTCCTCATCTGTAAGTTCAAAATCTTTTTGTACTTGTCTTTGCAACTGCTCAATTTCTATAGAATCAAATTTTTCGTTCTCGATACTTGTTTTAAATAATTGCCGATTCAATAACATATTACTCAACAAACGGAGAACTTTATCTGTATGAAAAGCCCAAATTTTGATACTTCCCCAAATATCATAATCATCTAATTGGATAAAATTTTGCAAAACCACTTGCTCTATTTCTTCTTGTTGCATAGTATCTAATTCAATCGTATTTTTTAAAAAATAACTTAATGCAGGACTTGCAGCTAACGGCGTACCTGTTTTTTGTAAAAATTTAGCTCGTCGAATAAGGTTAATTAGCATTTGTTCGGCAGCAACCGTAGTTTTGTGGAGATATACTTGCCAATACATTAGCCTTCGGGCATTCAAAAAACTTTCGATACTATAAATAGCTTTTTCCTCTACTACAATTTCATCATTTCGCAATTCCAACATTCTAATAATTCTATCCGCACCAACTGTTCCCTCGACCACACCTGTAAAAAAACTATCTCTTTGCAAATAATCTAATCTATCCATATCTAATTGGCTGGAAACTAATTGGTAAAAAAAACGTCTTGGGTATTGATTACTAAAAATAGCAATAGCCATATCTAATTGATTTGGAAATATTTTGTTTAGGTATTGCATCAAAATTAAAGATACTTTTTCGTGGGCAACTCCCTCCAGAATACTGTGTTCCAAAGCATGCGAAAATGGACTATGCCCAATATCGTGTAATAAAATAGCTATCAAAGCTGCCTCATATTCTTGTTCAGAAATTAGATGCCCTTTACTTCGCAAAGAATCTAAAGCCAAGTGCATCAAGTGCATTGCCCCTAAAGCATGATGAAAACGAGTGTGTAAGGCACCAGGATAGACAAACTCCGTCAGACCAAGTTGCTTAATTCGTCTAAGGCGTTGAAAAATAGGGTGGTTGATAATATCAAAAATCAAGTCGGTAGGAATAGATAAAAAACCATGTACAGGGTCATTAATATTTTTCTTTTTGTTCATTAGCATTGTTTGGTTAGGAAACAATTATATAAAATTAGTAAATGGAAATAAAAATCGTAATTATTCTACAAAAAAAGAGCCTAAATTTGCTATCTTTTGCCTCACACCTTCCTTCGCCTGAAGACGAATATACATTTACTACGAAACTTAGATTTTTTATTTCATAAAAATATAACATAAGTTTCGAACAATTTGTTAAAATGAGCATTGTTATATACTAAAATACGTCTAAGTAACAAGACAAAATAAAGGTAAAATAATTTTTCTAAGATTTGCACCAAACTGCTACATAAAATCTTAAAATAATCTAAAACTTATCACAAACATTATTAGTCATAATAATCTCTATGAAAAATACACTTATTTGGTTTACCAACGATTTGCGAATCCACGACAATGAAACTTTATATAGGGCAATGGCACAAAACAGCAACCTTATTGCAGTGTATTGTTTTGATGAAAGACATTTTCAAAAAACCTCTCTTGGATTTGACAAAACAGGGAATTTGCGCACACAATTTCTTATAGAAACTGTAGAAAATTTGAGAGAAAATCTAAAAAAATTAGCAATAGATTTAGTTATTCGAATTGGAAAACCCGAAATAGAAATTGTAGAATTGGCAAAAATATTGCAAGTCGACACTGTTTTTGCCAGCAAAGAAGCTACTTTTGAGGAATTAGAAGTAGAGAATAAATTGGCAAATAATTTACGTGCTATTGCTTGTCGTTTGCAAATGTATTGGCAGGCTACCCTTTGGCATATAGAGGATTTGCCTTTTTCTATTACTACTATTCCTGATGTTTTTACAGATTTTCGGAAAGCAGGCGAAAATATGGTAAAAGTTAGAAACACATTTCCAATACCTACGAAACAAAAAAAATCGGACTTGACTAACTCTTTTCCAAACAATAACATAGATTTGGGTAAAATTCCAAACCTACAACAATTCCAAAAAACTGCACAAACAATAGATTATCGGGCAGTTTTACAGTTTAAAGGCGGTGAAACAGCTGCTTTAGCACAATTACATAGCTATTTTTGGGAAAAAGATTTGCTAAAAAACTATAAAGAAACACGAAATGGGCTAATAGGTGCAGATTATTCTTCCAAATTTTCGGCTTGGTTGGCAGTTGGGGCTATTTCGCCACGTAAAATTTTTGAAGAGATTACTGCATACGAACAACAAAGAACTAAAAATGCTTCGACTTATTGGCTATTTTTTGAATTACTATGGCGTGATTATTTTCGTTTTATTGCCTTAAAATATGGCAATAAATTATTTTTAGCAAATGGGTTAAAAGGAGATTATAAAAAATTAGGTCTTAGTAACAATAAATCTTTGTTTGAAAGTTGGATACACGGCAAAACTTCACAGCCATTTGTCAATGCCAATATGTTGGAATTGAAACAAACAGGATTTATGTCTAATAGAGGTAGGCAGAATGTTGCGAGTTATTTGGTCAAAGATTTGAAGATAAATTGGCGTTGGGGAGCTATGTATTTTGAGTCGCAACTCATAGATTATGATGTTTGTAGTAATTGGGGAAATTGGAATTATGTGGCAGGAGTAGGAAATGACCCTCGCGAAAATCGGTATTTTAATGTGGCTGGACAAGCAAAAAAATATGACGAAAAAGGGGAATTTGTAAGACTTTGGTTAGGAGAAAATCAGTAATAAATTTCTAAATTTCTTAGCTTTCTTGCAAAAATCGCAAAAAAAAAGACTAACATTTTTTTGAGAAATATTAGTCTTTTTTTGAGATTTTTGCAAAAAGTTTATTTATTTTTTGACTACGTCAAGCAATTCCTTTGCATTTTTTGCTTGTTCCGAAACCTGCAAAATATCTTTCAGTTGTTGGTAGTTGGGGTCATATCCAAGCCCTTTTTTCCACCATTCTTCTGCTTTTGCTTTATCTTGTAAGCTATGCAAACTAAAATTACCCAAAAACCAGCACGACTCTACCAAATCTCTAATACTTTTTGATTTGTCTGTTTGTTTTTCCATCAACTCTACATATTTTTCGTAGTATGGTCTTGCCAAAAATGCTGCTCCTGTTGCGTCTTTGATGTTAGCCGATTTTGGCTCTAAACGTACTTTTGCTCTTGCTTTCCAAAGATTAGCTTGTGTAGAATTTGGTACTAATTGCAAAAGTTTAGAAAATGTAGTATCACACAATACATTTGCTTTGTCTGTTTTTGTAAAGTAATAAGACAAACCTAATTTAAAATAGGCATTTGAATTTACATTTTTGATGGTTACTAATAACTGTTCATAAATTTCGGCAGATTTTGCATATTTTTTTTGTTTGTAAAACCCTTCTGCCAAGTCTGTCAAAGTTTTTTCTGCTTTGGTAGTATCTGTTTTTGCAAACATATAAATATTTTCTATGCCTTTAGTGGTATCTGCGGTACTTGCTTGTGTTTTAGCTAAGAATGCTTTACCTCTATAATCATAATCTGAAGGCAATATTTTATCTGCTTTGGATTCTTTAAAAAACTCGTCCATCTGTTCGGCTGCCATATCATACTGTTTTACTTCATAGTAGCAATAACCCAATAGGCGATGTATTTTGGATAATTTTAATACTTTGTCTAATTCTCTCAAAATATCTATAGCTTCCATATAATCTTTGTTAAGATATAAAAAGGCTGCAAATTCATATTTTGCGTCAAGTCCTGCATCAGAATTAGCAATATATTTTCTGTAGGCATCAATGGCTTCTTTATAACGACCTGCGTAATATAGCAACAATCCTAATTCTCTATAAGCAGGCATATAATTAGGGTCTTTTGCAATACCTGTGTTATACAATTCTAATGCTGTAGTATAATTTCTTGCACGAATCAATACTTTTCCTGAACGGATATATCCTTTTGGCGAATTTGGTTGCAAACGTATTGCCTCGTCATAGTCTATATTTGCACGGCTACCATCATTTTGCATCAAAAACGCATCTCCACGCATAAGATACAAATCCACTCTTTTTTTATCTCTTTCTATTGCCTTTGTTAGCACCTCGATAGCAGCCACAGGGTCGTTATTATCAAACATAATATAACCTTGTGCTATACGATATAATACTTCTACATCTTTTGATTTGGTCATTTCCATAGCCTTATTAAAAGATTCCATAGCTCCTGCTTTATTTTTTCCAAACATTTTTACAGAGCCTAAGCCTACATAATTGAGAGCATATTTTGCGTCTTTCAATACGCCCATTTCAAAATTCATTTTTGCCGTATCAATATATTCATCTGCCGAATCTATATCGTACATCAACAAATAAGTATTTCCCAAATAGTAATAATTTTCGGGCAATGGATTTTGTTTTACTAAATTTTGGAATAGTTTTTTGGCATTTAAAAACTGTTCGTTGTCTATAAATTTCAAACCATCTTGTATAGTTTGCGAGAATGCTACACTATGAGCTGCAAAAAGCAGATAGGCAAAAGCCACGAAGGAAGCTAAACGGTTCATTTTCATTGTTAATTTGGGGTATAGATACGTTAATAATGGGTTAAAAGATAATATTGTCTTATTGTATTAGATTAATAATAAAAAACAGTATATAATTATAATTTGACTAAGCAAGCAAAAATACTAAAAAATATAGATAAGAAACAAATACTTTGTAATAGATTTAAGAAAAATATATTAGTAAAGTAACAAATAATATCTAAATAATTCAAAAAAAAGGAAAGATTACTACATTTTGCCTTATAATTTAACATTTTTTAGGTATTTTTAGTAATTTATTTACCTAACTGTTGAATGACCCAATGTTTTCCCCATTCCTCTTTTTCTTTTTCTGTCCAAAGTTCGGGATAAAATTGTTGCTTTTGAAATCGTGGAGGCAAATATTTTTGCCAATTTGTGCCACCTGTTGCCGAAATGGTTTCGGTGCTTCGTTGCAAATATTTAATGGCAGAACTATAATGTGCTAAGCACCAATCTACATTCATTATAGCATCAAATTCACGCAACAAAGCAGGTATTTTTTCCGAATGTTTCAAATGATATTTATATACCCGCCATAAATTACAATCTTTATATTCATTTGCTAATTTAATTAATATTTTACTATATTTACTCTCAAATTGTTTGAGGGTAAGTGTTTTCTTGCCTGTTGCCAATTCGGTTGCACCTTGTTTCCAATACAAATTATAGTACATTTCTTCGATGGTTGTATGCGTATCTATTTGCCTATGAAAAGTATTAGCAGTAATATTTCGCAAATCTGTTGCACAAATTTCGATACTTCTAAATTGCACCGATTGAAAACCACTCGCAGGCAACAAAGACATTCGAAAACTTAAAAATTGTTCTACTTCCATACCTTCTACCATAATGTCAAAAGACGAAACCAAATGGCGTGCATACCGCAAAATTCGTTGCAAACGGCTTACAAAAAAATCTTCTGTAATAGAAACGTGGTAGCTAATTTGCTTAATTTCTGCAAGAATCAATTTGAAATACAGTTCGGTAATTTGGTGGTATGTAATAAAAATTTCCTCATCTGGAAAATCTGTTTTGGGATTTTGCAAACTTAATAAGGTATCTAAATGAATATAGTCCCAATAAGTCAAATAGTTTGCATACAATAATCCATCTAAATAAGAGGATAAATCTTGCCCCATACTCTCATATTTTTCTTCTAATTTTGCTAATTGTGTTTCAAGTTTATTGTTCATTTTGTAAGAATATTAATACATAATAGATGTAGAACATGCAAGTAGTATAGCAACCGTATATCCGCCTTCAAACGAATAAGTTTGCAATCATAGGGCGAATATCGTAAAATTTTAGGTACTTTTTGTGCAATGTTGCGATTTTTGTTTCAATTTTTATTCTCATTCGCCTTTAGGCAAACATACAATTACTACGTAAATTACATTAAATACTTTATTTCTAATTAAATAAATCGCAAAGTCGCTAAGTTCATAAAGAAAAATAATGTAAATTTATTTTTGCTTGTTACCTATAATAAAAAAGTGCTGCAAGTTTTAAAAACTCACAGCACTTGCATTATGTATTTTTCAAGTTATTCCACTACAAATTTTTTGGTCATCACTTTTCCATTTTCTGTAATTTTGACTAAGTAAGTACCAGATGCAAATCTGTTAGTAACAATCGTAGCAAATTGGTTAAACTCTTGCAAAGCATACACTTCTCTACCCAACATATCAAAAATTTGTAACTTTGCAATGCCATTACTTGAATAAGCAATATTTACTTGTTCTTTTGCAGGATTTGGGAAAATTTCCAAACTATTTCCAACACTTAAATTACTTGCAAGGTCATCATTTTTGCTCGTAGTAGAGGCAGCAGTGGTAAAGTTAAGCGTATTACTCATTCCAATCATTGTACCATTACAAAGAGTCCACACACGCCAAGCATAATTATTTGCAAATACTAAACCTAAATTTGCATTTACTACCAAAGTATAACTTGGTAAGTCTGTATAAATAGAATAAATGGTATTTGGGTCTGTTAAGTTATAATATTGCAACATAAACATACGTCCTGTTTGTACTCCCGCAGTGCCTGACCAAGTTAGATTAACTGTTGCAGGATTGCTATTAACAACCGCAGGATTCAAGGTAGCTACTTCGCAAGTAGTACCAGCACCTGTAATGGTAAATGTTTGTGGAGCAGAAATCAACAAAGTACCACCCGAACATAAAACGCCTACTTTGTATTCGTAAGTGCCATTGCCAAGTCCACCAATGGTATAGGTAGTGTTGTCGGTATAAACACTAAATATATGGTCATTAATTGTGTTTCTATAATAGATAATATATTTTGGAGAACCTGTAGCTGCTGCTACAGGTGCCCACGAAAACGTACCTGAGCCATAAGCACCACTGATACTGGTAGTAGCCGCAGTTGGTGCAGGAGCTACACAACTTACACCTGTACCTGTTTGTGCAAAGGTAGTAGAACCAAATGTTGTCCAAGGAGTTACTACATTGGCATCATTTGCTACGCAATAAGACCTTACTGCAAAACGGTAATAGGTATTTGGAGCAAGTTGATTGACTGTCCAAGAGTTTCCTGTTACTATTGCCGAACTTCCAGCTGCTACAAAATTACCCGAAGCATCACATATTTGGTAACGTGCTTGGTAACGGTTAGCATTCGTAGAGGCATTCCAAGTAAAGGTAATGCTTGTGCCACTTACAGTCAATGGGGTTGCTGGAAGTGTAGGCGTTGGGCAAATACTGCCTCCACCAGAGGTAACTGTGGTACTAACTCTATCCGAAAAACTTGTGCAAGTGCCTTGTACATAAATATCATAGACAATGCCATTTGCTTCTGCTTGTGAAATTCTACAATTAGTAGCTGTTCCTAAAAATACTAAACGGTTATACACACTTGCTGCTTGTGTTTTATAATAAACACTAACTGCCGAATAAGTTCCGCCATTCAAATTCCAAGATACATCAAAACTTGCATAGCCATTAGGCTCTACTGCTGGTGTTGCTACTAAATTTGTAATGCCATTCACACAAGAGGTTCTAGTAAAGTTTGGAGTTCCCAAAGCCGCTGAAGTTGCAATACCATTATTTGCTACTACTACCAAGCCTGTTGTAAAATCATCACCAACAACTGCTGTAATAGTGGTTGCATTGACTACAGTAAAACTACGTAC
>JBIKRY010000301.1:0-5607 GCA_044348925.1 Bernardetiaceae bacterium | reverse complement strand
CTTGTTGATTGGAGTTATTTTTGTCTTTTTGTTCCTCAAATTCCCAACCAAAACGCATACTAACCAAACCTTCGCATTTTTTTGCAAATAGCAAATATTCTATTGCTTCTTTGTCTTTTTTGTTGAGTAATAAAGTTACAAAATCATTTTTTGGAAATGGATTTGCACCACCTTGCAAAGCATTATAGACTTTTTGTAGGTCTTGTAACTCTGCTTTATAGATAAATTCATGGAAAAATTCGAGATTGGTAATTTCGGGATATTTTTTCTGCCATTCTGCTATGTTTTTTTCATTCCCTGGCAAACATTGGTCTTCTGCATAAGGAGAATTGTAGAAATAATTGGTGTATTGCGGATTACTTAGCAAATTAATTCCAAAAATATAGACATTCGTGTAATCAGAAAATACGCAAGCCCAAAGTTTGGTATTTGCAAGTAGGCAAAATACCAAAATCGTACATAATTTATAGATTTTCATAGATATTTGTTTTTTTGTAGGAAAGCAAATATCTAATAAAAAATCAAAATAATAGCAAAAAATAGCAATAGTCTGTAAATTTATTTTTTCAAAACTGCCGATACTTCCAATTTGTATGCTTGTAAGGCAGGCAATATGGCTGCACATAAAGCCACCAAATAAACCATAGCAACGATAATAATTTCTTCTTGATAAAAAGTAAATGCTTGTAGTTGCACAAATTTTTCGCCAACTTCCTGCAAAAACCACAACGCACTATGTCCTAACATAACCCCCAAAACAATTCCAATAACTGCCAAAATAGATACTTCTGTCAATAAAAGCATCACTGTTTTGCGTGCCGAAGCCCCTAAAGTCCGCATCAATGCCAAATCATATTGCCGAGTTTTCATTAAGGTATAAAAAACCACAAAAATATTTAGCATAGCAATAGCAATAATTAAATAAGCAAAATTTTCTATTAACTCTGTTCCTGTTCCAAGCAAATTGAATAATCTTGCCATTTCTATTGCTGGAACTGCTGCTTGCAAATTACTAATTTGATTAACTATTCTTGGTAACATAATATTTCCCATTGGCGACTTGAAAGATAATAACATGGCGGTTATTTCCTCCTCTGCTTGTTTTTTTTCTGTACTATTTGGCAAATTTTGGATATGCTTACTACTATCTGATCTTGCTTGTTCTGTGTCGTGTGTTTGGTGTACGTGCCAAATACTTGTCAAATCTGTTAAAATAAGTCGGTCTATTACCGTATTATTTACCTGCATTATTCCTACTACTTTGTAAAACTGTTGATGCTGTTCGCCATCTTCGGTCAATCCGTGTGAGCCTGTAAACGTATCTTTGAGTTTTAGGGAAAGTTTTTGGGCTACTTCTGCACCTATTACTACTTCCATTTCTTGTTGCCACCAACTACCTTCTGCCATAACTGCCTGATAATGAAGTGGATAACTTTTGGTTGTGCCTACAATTCTAAAACCTTTGTGGCTATCTCCCAATCCTAATGGAATTGCTTGTTTTACTAAAGGGCTATTGGCAATAGTTTCGGCATCTGCTAATTTTATGTTGCCCGTTGGATAGTCGGCATGATAGACTGCTGATAAAATAATTTGCTGTGGGCTACCTTTAGCACCAATTACCATATCAATTCCTTGCAAATTTTTTGTAAAACTATCTTCGCTTTGTTTCATCGCAATTAACAAAACAATAAGCATTGCTACCCCTAACATAATAAGCAAAATATTAACAAAAGTGCTTAAAAAGTTGGCAGTTAGGTATCGAAAAGAAAGTTTAAAAAGGTGCATAGTAAATGAGAAATAGGAATAAAATTGTATAGTGTAATAATTTTATTAGAAAGCAAAGATACATAGAAAAATTAAAAAACAAGTAAAAAATTAGGTTTTCCGCATCAATTTTTTGTCATTCTGTATTAATTGCCAAGTAATATGATGATATTTTATTACATGTTGAAGTAGAAAATCTATCATGAATCTACGTTGCATAGTAGTATTACATAGCTCCAGCTACGTAATACAACTATGCAACGTAGATTCATGCTATAGCTTTTATATTTTCTAAACTTATTGATACAAATGTAGGATAGATTTCTAAAATTTATTATATCTTAGACTTTTAAATAATATAGATTATTAAAGTCTATGCTACAAACCGTAATAACGTCTAATAATAAGAAGATGAAAAAAAGAGTTTTAGTCCTAACAGGTGGCGGTGATTGTCCTGGACTCAATGCCGTAATTCGTGGCATCGTGAAACGTGCTGCCCAAAATCCAGAATGGGAAGTAATTGGAAGTATTGAGGCATATAATGGCGTATTATGTACGCCGCCTGATGTGCAAATACTTGATAATAAAGCAGTTGCAGGTATTCATGTACGTGGTGGTACTATCATAGGTACAACCAACAAAGGTGGTAGTCCCTCACAAATGCTTGTAAAAATGCCCAATGGTACTTTACAAACGATAGACAAAACTCCTGATTTATTTGCCAATTTGAAAAATTTGGGAATAGATGCAGTGATTAGTATTGGCGGTGACGGTTCGCAAAGTATTGCACAAGAATTATACGAAAAAGGTTTGCAAGTGATTGGGGTTCCCAAAACTATTGACAATGATTTGTCGGCTACAGATTTTACTTTTGGCTTTCAAACCGCAGTACAAATAGCAACCGAAGCATTTGATAAATTAGTAACTACCGCAGCAAGTCATCATCGGGTAATGATTTTGGAAGTAATGGGCAGAGATGCAGGTTGGATAGCATTACATACTGCCGTTGCTGGTGGTGCAGAAATTTGCCTAATTCCCGAAATTCCTTATCATATCGACAAAGTTGTAGAAAAAATAAATAGCAGGTACAAAAACGGAAAAGGTTTTGTAAATATTGTAGTTGCTGAAGGCATAAAACCCTTTGGTGGAAGCAAGATGAGCAAAAAAAGTGAGGAATTTGGTTATCAAAATCCTCGTTTGGGTGGTGTTGCGTATAAGTTATCTCAAGAATTGAAAGAGGCAGGTTGTCAAGCCGATATACGCGAAACTGTTTTAGGACACGTACAACGTGGTGGCACGCCAACTGCTTTTGATAGAGTATTGGCAACGCAATTTGGCGTAAAGGCTTTTGAAATGGTTTTGGCAGGAGAATTTGGAAGAATGGTAACTTACAAAAATAATACAATTAGTACAAGTAGCTTACAAGAGGCAATTAGTAGTTATAATTTGGTAGATAAAAGTTCTTATTTGATGCAAGCTGCGCGTGGTGTTGGAATTTCTTTTGGCGATAATGGATAAATTGCTGTTATACATTGAACAAATTACCTAAATACTTTTTCAAAATAGATAATGTTAGTTGTGCAGTTGCACTACGTAGCAACTACACAACTTGCCTACATTTTTGCGATTTTGCTAACTATCTTGGATATAATTTTGTGCGAATTTTATCTACAAGTTCGGCTTGTTTGCCACTATCGTCTGGATATTTGTTAAGTGTTTGGCGTGCAGGTTGTCCTTTGTCGCCATAAATTCGTGTATCATCTGCATTAACTGCTTTTAGTTCTGCGTGGTTGTGTCCGTTGATACCACAAGACGACAAAAAGGTAGATACGCCAAGCACCAAAAATAGAGTTCTTATTATTTTTTTCATATCTGTAATTTTTATTTCCAAAAGTATTTAAGTATTTGATAATTGCCAAAAAAAAGCCTATCTTTTTTCAAAAAAGTCCACAAAACTATCTTATTAATTTTGTTTTTTCAAAATTATTGCAAATATTTTCCTTGATAGACACTACAATAATTATTTTTAGGATAGCTAACAGACAAAATACTTGGCAGGCAAATTATTTCTCAAATTTTATTATATAAGAATAGAAAGAATTTTGTATATTTTATGTAATTTTGGCTAACCATTCAACAAAACATAATCCAAGTGGAAAATCAATTAGATTTAATTCGCATTAAGCAACAAGTTATCGAGTTGGCAAAAGAAGTAGGTGTTTTTATTCGCACAGAACGAAAAATATTTGATAGAGCCAAAACCGAATACAAAGGCGTGAGTAATATGGTTTCGTATGTAGATAAAGAAGCCGAAAGACAAATCGTAGAAAAATTAGTTCAAATAGTGCCACAGGCAGGGGTAATAGCCGAAGAAGGTTCGGGAAAACAAAAAGTTGGGGGCTTAAATTGGATTGTAGACCCATTAGACGGTACTACAAACTTTATTCATGGCTTGCCTATTTTTTGTATTAGCATAGCTTTGGTACAAGACGAAGATACTTTGGTGGGCGTAGTGTATGAAGTCAATTTGCAAGAGTGTTTTCATGCTGCAAAAGGAACAGGTGCGTGGCTGGACAATGACAGAATTTGGGTTTCGCCAATCGACAAACTTGCCGACAGTTTGATAGCAACGGGTTTCCCTTATGCACATTTAGACCGAATGCCCGAATATATGAAATTACTCACAGAGTTTATCTATAAATCTCACGGATTTCGTAGAATAGGCTCGGCAGCAGTAGATTTGGCGTATGTGGCTTGTGGCAGATTTGAGTCGTTTTATGAGCATAACCTAAACTCGTGGGACGTGGCAGCTGGTGCTTTGTTGGTAACTGAAGCAGGCGGGCAGGTTAGTAATTTTAAAAATGAAAAAGATTATATGTTTAGCGGACAGATTTTAGCAAGTGGCAAAATTCATGACGAAATGCTGGAAGTTTTGGCTACTTATTTTGGAAAATAATACAATGTTTTGCTACCTAAATTAGGTTATTTAAGTGGCAGAAACCAATAAAAATTTATATTTTAATTAGTATCAAATTATTTGTAATCTACAAAAATTTATGAACGAAATAATCAAGGCAACTACAGTACTTGGCGTAATTCACAATGGCGAAATGGTGATTGGTGCAGATGGACAAGCCACTATGGGCAATACGATTGCCAAAACAAAAGTAAAAAAAGTCCGTGCTTTGCATGAAGGGACAATTATTACAGGGTTTGCGGGTTCTACGGCAGATGCTTTTTCTTTATTGGATAATTTTGAGGGAAAATTGCATGCCTATCGTGGCAATATGCGACGTGCAGCCATCGAATTGGCAAAAGAATGGCGTACAGACCGTTATTTGCGTAAATTAGAAGCTATGCTTTTGGTAGGAAACAAAGAAGAATTGCTGATTATATCAGGAACAGGAGATGTTTTAGAGCCTGATTCTCAAGTTGCGTCTATTGGTTCGGGCAGTATGTATGCACTTTCTGCTGCTTTGGCACTCAAAAAACACGCACCACATTTGTCGGCAGAAGAAATTGTACGCGAAGCATTGACTATTGCAGCCGATATTTGTATTTATACCAACCATAATTTTACGATTGAAAAAGCTAAATAAATACTGTTTTTTAAATTAACGTGAACTACGGATTAATTTATTGATAATCAAGAAGTTACAAGTAAAATATATAATAAATAAGTTGCGTAGCAACCGTATATTCGCCTTTAGGCGAATGAAATGTAAGGATAAAAACAAACTTGGTTATAAATTCACAAATTTTGAGAAATAATTACTATTTTTCTTTCAATTTACCCGACTCATTCGCCTAAAGGCGAATATACGGTATCCGTAGTTCACGTTA
>JBIKRY010000300.1:0-5611 GCA_044348925.1 Bernardetiaceae bacterium | reverse complement strand
AATATAGTTCTGCTATAAAGTAAGGACTTTTTTTAGGGATAAAACTTTTTCGCATAAAATATTAACTTGCTTTAAATTATAGAAATATCAAAAATTGACCATTGAATTGCCAAAGTGGGAATTGCTGCGTTAATTAGTATTTTTTAAAAAATATTAGCTTTCTCTATTTTAGCAATTTGGGTGCAAAATTCGATAAAAATTTTCCATCAATTCGGGTTTGGTTTCCAAAATATTACCTGTAATAATCACGTCTGCCCCTGCATCCAAAGCATTTCGAAAACTATCTTCACTACGTATTCCCCCACCAACCAACAAAGGAATCGTAATATTTTGTTTCACTGTTGCTATCATAGTAGCAGAAACAGGTTTTTCTGCACCACTTCCTGCCTCCAAATAAATTAGTTGCAAACCTAAATATTGTCCTGCTAAGGCTGTAGCCATTGCAATATCGTGTTTTTGATGAGGAATAGGAATAGTATTACTAATATAACTAACAGATGTTTGTGTGCCACTTTCTATTAAAAGATAGCCTGTAGGGATAATTTCTATGTTACTTTTTTGCAATAAAGGAGCAGCCAATACGTGATTTCCAATCAAATAATCGGGATTACGCCCCGAAATTAAAGACAAAAAAAGTACCGCATCGGCTTTTGGAGAAAGATGTTGATAATTGCCAGGGAATAAAATAACAGGAATATTGGTATGTTCTTTGAGAAGATTTACCAAAACGTGCAAATTTTGGTAAGACAATAATAAACTGCTACCAACAAAGAAAAAATCAGGAGGAAATTGCTTACTTTGTGCTATCAACGCCAAACATTTTTTTTCGTCTGTTTTATCGGGGTCTATCAAAACTGCCCAAGAAGTTTGTTTTAGTTGTCTATATTTTTTTAATAAGTTTAACAAGCTATTCATTGCAAAAATCGTAAATGTAAGTATCTTTGCCAAAGAACAGTTATATTTATCTACTTTTGCTATATTTTTTTAATAGTAAATATCTGTTCCTCGACAGCATACTGCAAAACAACAAACAAAAAGACAATGAAAAAAATTTGGTGGGAAATTATTTTCACAGGCTTAGAGGATAAAACTTCGATAAATGAAGCCCAACGCATTCGTTTGTTGAATGCTATTTCATTTGCGGGTTCTATGATTTTTGCTACCTATTTGCCTGTTTCTTTGGTTTTGCAAGTTACAGAAGGCATCATTGCCAATGTTTTTGGTTGTTTTTTGGGAATTGTAACCTTATTTTTTAACAATATTCACCGATATAGTATGGCAAGAATTTTTTTCTGCATTGCCATGACTATGTATCTTACTTTTAGTTCGGTGCTATTTGGCTCGGAGGCAGGCGTAGAAAATATTTTATTTGCCACTTTTATTTTGCCACTCATTTTATTTCGCAATACCAAAGTTATTTTAGCATTTGTACTAATGATTGTATTCGCATTTTTGTATGCCAAAATTAGCCACAAATATATTCCACCAATTTATACCCACGATTTTATAGAATATGCTTATTTTACTAATTTGGGTTTTACATTTATTATGTTGTTTTTGATTGTCAATGGATTTAAGTTTGAGCATGAAAATTATCAAAAAGAAATAGAAAAGAAAAATACACATATTACGGATAGTGTGCGGTATGCCCAACGCATACAACAAGCTATTTTGGGTAGTGAAGACGAAATTCTGCAAAATTTTCAACAAGGATTTATTTACTTTAAACCTAAAGATATTGTTTCGGGAGATTTTTTCTGGTTTTCGCAACAATTTTTTAATGGAAACCCAAAAAGTATGTTCAGAATTGTAATTGCTGCCGACTGCACAGGGCATGGCGTGCCTGGGGCTTTTATGACTGTGATGGGAAATGCCTTATTAGACGAAATTGTAAACGAAAGACATATTGTAGAGCCAAGCCAAATATTACAAGAATTAGACAAAAAAATAATTGCAACTTTACAAAAACAAAATACTACCCAAAATGATGGTATGGATATGGTAATTTTGGCAATAGAAGAAAAATCTACAGGCGAAAAATTAGCACATTTTGCGGGGGCAAAAAATCCCCTTTATTATGTAAGAAATGGCAATATTCACGAAATAAAAGGCTCTAAATTCCCTATTGGTAGCACACAATTTAAAAAAGAAAAAATATTTAGCACTACTACTATGCACTTAGAAGAAGGAGATATTTTTTATCTATTTTCAGACGGTTATCAAGACCAATTTGGCGGACAAGAAAAAGAAACTCGCAAGTTTATGGTCAAAAAATTTAGACACTTATTGCACCAAATTAGTAATACTGCATTGACCAAGCAAAAGGAAATCATACAAAATACCTTTGAAGATTGGCAGGGGAAAAATGAACAAACTGATGACGTGTTAGTAATTGGCATACAACCATAATTTTACACCATAAATAAATTATCAACAATGCAACAATCTTTACCAAGATTATTTTTACTTGTATCTACTTGTGCTATTCTTTTTTTGCTGATAACAGGTTATCAAGTTTTTTTGTGGCAACAATTCAAACAAGAATACGAAAAAACAACAGGTATTATCATCAAAAACAAAATAGATAAAGAACGAAAATTTTATCCTGTTGTTAGATTCAAAACCCTTCATAATCAAAAAGTTACGTTTACTGCACAGACTTTGGCAAGCAAGATAAAATATTCCGAAGGAGATACTATTCAGATATATTATGATTTGCTCAATACAGATGATGTACATATAGCAGGCGAAGAATATCGTAATATATTGATTTACAGTGCATTAACTTTATTATTTGCCCTTATTGCAGGCTATATGTATTGGCAGAATAAAGAGAAAATAGACAAACTATAATGTATATTTTCCTGAAATAACACCTTATTTCCAGCATTATTTCAAAGAAAATAGAATTTTTCTATCTAATTTACATCTATTACTTTAAGGTATCAAAATATGAAATATCTATTTTATTACTTGTTTTTGATAAGTTTGCCCTATTTGGCAACTGCACAAGGAAGTTTAACACCAAAATATAGCAATGAGTTTTTGGCTATTGGGGTTTCGGCACGAGGCTTGGCTTTGGGTGGCTCGATGACTGCCGTAACAGACAATGTGAGTTCGGCATATTGGAATCCTGCGGGTTTGCTTGCCATGAAGGGCAATTATCAAGGTGCATTGACCTACAACCAATATTTTGGTGGTATTGCAAGTTATAACTATGCAGGCTTTGCAGCAAGATTAGACGAAACAGGGGTTTTAGGATTTTCGGTAATTAGAATGGCTGTAGATGGGATTCCCAATACGCTAAACTTGCGAAATGCCGATGGAAGTTTTAATTTTGATAATGTAAGTTCGTTTTCTGAAGCTTCGTATGCTTTTATGTTTACCTACGCAAGAGAAAGTAAGCTAATCAAAAATTTGCGAACTGCTGCCAATGTCAAAATATTGCATAGAAATGCTGGAACTTTTGCCAATGCTTGGGGATTTGGTATTGATATTGGCGGACAATTAGACATCAAAAAACATTGGAAACTTGGCTTGATGGCAAGAGATATTACCACTACTTTTAATACTTGGAATTTTAATACAGAGGCTATTCGTAGCACTTTTCAACAAACAGGACAGAAAATTCCAAACAATAGCACCGAATTAACTTTGCCAAGATTACTAATAGACTTAGCAAGACCTTTTTATATCGCCAACAATACCATAGGCATACAACCAACTATAGGCTTTGAATTTACTTTTGACGGCAAACGAAATACCTTGTTACAAACAAGCCTACTATCTGGAGATTTTAGAGGAGGTTTGGAAATAGACTACAAAAAATTGGTATTTGTACGCGGAGGAATTGGAAATTTCCAACAAGTAAAAGATATTTCTCGCCAAACCAACACCATTGCACAAGCAAGTTTTGGAATAGGTTTGCATTTGGGAATGTTTAGTATAGATTACGCATTAACTAATTTTGGTGCAAGTAATGCAGGTTTAGCCTCTAATGTGCTTACACTAACGGTAGATGTAAAGTAATAATACAACGTAAACTACGATTGCACAACCTTATGAAAATCATCAAAAAAATGTTCTTCTATCTTTTTGTATTTGTTATTTTTTTGGCTTTTGCCACCTATTTATTTCTACAACAAGCTGCTTTTGGTAAAGCACCATCTGGCACAAGATTAGAAAAAATTAAACTATCTACCAATTACAAAAATGGAAAATTCCAAAATATAGAGCCAACCACTGTGGCATCGCCTGAAATGGACTATTGGGCATTGTTCAAAATGTATGCTTTTGATACAACGGAGGTTACGCCACCCCAAAAACTGCCTGCCCAAAAAAATAATTTGGCATATCCCGAAGACAAAACCAAACCCAAACTTACATGGTTTGGACATTCGTCCATTTTATTACAAGTAGATGCTACCAATATTTTGATAGACCCTGTATTTAGTTTGCGTGCTTCGCCTGTGCAATATGCAGGCTCCAAAAGTTATGATGGCACGATGTTATACACAATAGCCGATTTTCCTACGATAGATTTTGTACTTATTTCGCATGACCATTACGACCATTTGGATTATGCCTCGATAGTGCAATTAAAAGACAAAGCCAAAATGTTTTATGTGCCTTTGGGAGTTGGTTCTCATCTCGAAAAATGGGGAATTGATACTGCAAAAATCGTAGAGTTAGATTGGTGGCAGTCTGTTAATCCAAATCCACAAATACAAGTAGTTGCAACCCCAGCTCGGCATTTTTCGGGACGAAGTTTAGGCACAGAAGCCACTACGTTGTGGGCATCGTATGTTATCAAAACTACCAAACATAGTATTTATTTTGGTGGAGATTCGGGCTACGGTGAGCATTTTAAGGAAATAGGCAAAAGGTATGGCGGTTTTGATATTACCATGCTCGAAGCAGGACAATATAACAAATTTTGGGCATCTATTCACATGATGCCTGAAGAAACAGTGCAAGCACATATAGATTTGGGCGGAAAAATGTTGTTGCCTATTCATTGGGGCAAATTTACCCTTGCTTTACACGCATGGGACGAGCCTATCCAAAGAATATTGGCTAAAGCTACCCAAACCAATAGCACAATTATTACGCCTATGATAGGTGAGCCTGTTTTTTTAGACAGTATAAATCCTACAAAACATTGGTGGAAATTACAATAAATCTATTTACAAACCTATTTTTGATTTTGTGTAGCACTTTTTGAGGCTACACAAAATCATTCCTTTCTATCAAATCCCAAAGATTACCATACAAATCAGCAAAGACCAAAACAGTACCATATACTTCCTTACTTGGTGGACGAATAATTGTAACTTGATTTTTCTGCAAATTTTGATAATCTCGTGCTATGTTGTCTGTGTGTAGAAATAGAAAAACTCTGCCACCTGTTTGGCAACCAACCACATTTTTTTGTTCTTCATTGCTGGCTTTTGCCAATAATAGGCAAGTTTCAGAATCTCCTGTGGGTGCTATTTGTACCCATCTTTTGGTTTCACTAAGTTTGGTATCTTCGATAAGACGAAATTGTAATTTTTCGGTGTAAAATGTAATTGCCTCGTCATAATCATTTACCACTAAAGTAATAGTTGCT